>NZ_JBEXMX010000007.1:0-92475 GCF_040610755.1 Gordonia sp. NPDC003585
GCGCTCGGTGCGGGCATCGGCAAGGCCGCCGACGCGATCGGATTGGCGCCGGCCGCGACGTTGCGCAGACCCGCCCGAACCATGGCCTGGGCGAGCACGGTCGCGGTGGTGGTTCCGTCACCGGCGACGTCATTGGTCTTGGTGGCGACCGACTTCACCAGCTGCGCACCGAGGTTCTCGAACGGATCCTCGAGGTCGATGTCGCGGGCGATGGTGACGCCGTCGTTGGTGACGTTGGGGCCACCGAAGGACTTGGCGAGGACGACGTGGCGGCCACGCGGGCCCAGGGTCACCTTGACGGTGTCGGCGAGCTGGTTGATGCCGCGCTCGAGCGCGCGCCGCGCGTTCTCGTCGAATTCAATCTGTTTGGGCATGAGTCACTTTCGTGAAATGAAGAAACGAATGTAGGGGCCGAACACACCCGCCCCGGCGCCCGTGAAACGGGCCGCCGGGGCGGGTGGGACTCGCGATGTTCTCGCGGGTCTTACTTGCCGATGACAGCCAGCACGTCACGTGCCGACAGGATCAGGTACTCCTCGCCGGCGTACTTGATCTCGGTGCCCCCGTACTTGCTGTAGATGACGGTGTCACCTTCCTTGACGTCGACGGGGACGCGGTTGCCCTGCTCGGTCACCCGACCCTCGCCGACCGCGATGACGGTGCCTTCCTGCGGCTTCTCCTTGGCGGTGTCCGGAATGACCAGACCCGACGCGGTGGTCGTCTCGGCCTCTACGGCCTGCACCAGGATCTTGTCCTCAAGCGGCTTGATGTTCACGCTCGCCACGATGTGAGTCCTCAACTTTCGTACTGAGAAAGAATCTGCACGTTCATGGCCCTGGAAAAACCTCGTCGTCGCGGGTGCCGAGGCTTGTTCAGTGCCACCTAGCACTCTATACATGCGAGTGCCAGCACTCAAGGGCGACGGCTGCAAATCAAGTGTTCGCCGGCAGCGGAATCGCTCGAGCGGATCGGCGCGTCCGCCAGGACACACCCAGCGCTCCCACCAATCCGATCACCGACAGGGCGCTGACCAACCAGATCGCCGTCGTCATCCCGCCGGGCAGACCGCCCGACCCGGCCGGTTGCTCCGATGCCGTGAGGATCGCAGTGACCACGGCGAGCATCACCGCCCCACCGACCTGAACGCTCGTGTTGACCAGCCCGGACGCGAGGCCCTGCTCGTCGTCGGCCACCCCGGCCGTGCCCTGCGCGTTGACCGACGGAAACGTCAACGCGAACCCGATTCCCAGCAGGACGATGGTGGGCAAGAGGAACTCGGCAAAGCCCATGCCCGGTTCCGTCCGCGCGAACCAGAGGTAGCCGCCGAGGAAGGCCGCGAATCCGCCGATCATGAGCACCGGCGTCGGAACTCGGTCGAGTACGCGATCCATCTTGACGGCACTGGCGGCCACGATGAGACCCGCGGGCAGGAAACCCAGGGCCATCATGAGCGGCGACCAGCCGAGCGTGTCCTGCAGGTAGAGGGTCACCACGAACTGGAATGCGACATACCCGCCGAACATGAGCGCCCCCGACAGATTCGCGTGGACGAGGGTCACCGAACGCAGGATGCCCAGTCGCAGCAGCGGATGCCGATGCCGACGCTCGATGACGACGAAGGCGACCGACGACGCTGCGGCCGCACCGAACACCGCAAGGGTTGCCGGCGCCGCCCAGCCCACCTCGGGCGCGCGCACCACCCCGAGCACCAGCAACAACAAGGCCGCGGTGCTCGTCGTTGCGCCGGCGACGTCGAAATGTGCCCAGTCGACCGGCCTGCGTCGGACGGCCGGGATCACCCGCAGTCCCGCGAAGAGCAGCAGCAATGCCACCGGCCCGGGGAACAACAGGGTTGCGCGCCAGGACAACTCGGTGAGCAGGCCACCGAACACGAGGCCGAGAGAGAAGCCGCTGGCGCCGCAGACGGTGTAGATGGACAGTGCGCGGTTGCGCGCAGGCCCCTCGGCGAACGTGGTCGTGATGATCGACAGACCGGCCGGAACCGTGAAAGCCGCCGCGATGCCCTTGACGAAGCGCAACCCGATGACGAGCGCGTTGACGTCGACGACGGCACTCACCACCGACGCGACGCCGAACACCGCGAGCGCGGTGAGGAACACACGACGGCGGCCGAAGAGGTCGCTGGCCCGGCCGCCGAGCAGCAGAAGGCCCCCATATCCGAGCACGTACGCACTGACGATCCACTGCAGTTCCGATTGCGCCATACCCAGATCCGCACCGATGGACGGCAAGGCCACTCCGACCATGGAGATGTCGAGTCCGTCGAGGAACAGTGCTCCGGCCAGGACGACCAGGAGTAGCCACGTTCGTCCCGACCATCCGGAGCCGCTGGTGATGTGTGTGGGGGCGTCATCCCCCGCCTTCGGCAGTCGCTGCCGATCGCTGATGACCACTTCGGTTGTTGTGTGTGCCATGCAGGAAACTATATGCACATGCATTAGATGCTTCTACATTAATTGCGCTCACATTTATTGCGGTTGCATTTACCGTCCGACGGCGCTAGCATGCGGCCATGAGCAAGGACGCTGCCACGCACGACGATCTCGCGGCGGCGTGGCATGACCTCTCCGTGAGCTACCACCGCGTGCTGTGCGCCCTCGATCGAGAGCTTCAGGCGGGGCACGGATTGACTTCGAGCGAATTCGAAGTCCTCGAACTACTCTGGGCCGCAAGCGATCACAAGCGGCGGATGAGCGACCTCGCCGACAACGTCCACCTCAGCCAGAGCGCACTGTCGCGTGTGGTGGCCCGCTTGGAGAAGGACGGATTGGTGGAGCGCAGCATGTGCGCCAACGATCGTCGATCCGTCTTCGCCGAACTGACCGCCGAAGGCGAAACACGCTACTGCGCAGCGCGTCCCACCCAGCGAGCGATCCTCGCCGACCTGTCCGGCGGATGTCCTCAGATGATCCGGGCCGCGGCGTCAGGCCGGTCAGCCACCAACGGGTAGCCGCCGGTCCAGTTCGATCAGACGCTGGCTGTCTTCGTAGAAATCACGCTGCTCGACGATCTTGCCCCAGCGTGCCCGCGCCCACAGTACGGAACGGTTGGTGTAGATCTGCTCGCCGTCGAGGACCGCCGCGTCGTCGAATCTGATGGCGATGGTCATCGACCACGGCGCACCGCCGACGACGATGGAGCAGATGTCTCCGGCGAGGCCGGCGTCCACGAAGTCGAGCAAGAATCCCTCGATGGCAGCCCTGCCCTCGTAACGGCCGCGCCAGCGGTGGTCGCCCTCATGGAAGTAGAGCACCGCATCCTCGTGGTACCCAGCCGCCAGCGGACCTATGTCACCTCGTGCGAGACAGGCCACTCCGTGTCGGAGTTTGCGCGCCAACGCCCACAGCAGCAGCCTGCGAGCTGACATGGCGACTGCCAATCCGATGACGATTCCGACGATCAGCGCAATCCACATGATTGCCACCTCCGGGTGGTTTACCTGGTCACTTACCTAGAATGATCGTTCTAGCGAGGCCGCGTGTCAACCCCGAAGCGGCGCGCGCACGGAGATCAGAGCTGACTGAGCTGAACCGACAATCCCGGGTCGGTGGCGACGGTGAGTGGCGACGGTTGTGCGCCACCGGCGATGACATGGGCGCCGAGCGTCGCGATCATGACGCCGTTGTCGGTGCACAGGCGCGGCTTCGGCACCCTCAGCGTGATGCCGGCCGCGGTGCAGCGCTCCTGCGCGAGCGAGCGGATGCGCGAGTTGGCCGTGGCGCCGCCGCCGAGGACCAGTGTCTCGACGCCGAGATCGGTGCACGCACGAATCGCCTTCATGGTGAGCACGTCGGCCACGGCCTCCTGGAACGATGCGGCGATGTCGGCGACCGGACGCGCAACCCCGTCGCGATCGCATTTCTCGACGTACCGGGCGACCGCGGTCTTGAGCCCGCTGAACGAGAAGTCGTACCGCGCGTCGCGAGGGCCGGTCATGCCGCGGGGAAAGTCGATCGCACGTGGATCACCCTCGCGCGCAGCGAGATCGAGCGCCGGGCCGCCCGGGAAACCGAGGCCGACCAGGCGGGCGACCTTGTCGAATGCCTCCCCCGCCGCGTCGTCGACCGTTGTACCGAGTTCGACGATCGGCTTGCCGAGATCGGTGACGTGAAGCAGGTGGGTATGTCCGCCGGAGACCAGCAGCGCAACGCATTCGGGCATCGGCCCGTGCTCGAGGGTGTCCACCGCGACGTGACCCCCGAGGTGATTCATCGCGTAGAGCGGCACATCCCATGCCAGTGCATACGCCTTGGCTGCGGCCACTCCCACGAGCAGCGCACCCGCCAGCCCCGGGCCGATCGTCACCGCGATCGCATCCGGGCGGTCGATACCTGCTGCCTCCCTTGCCCGTTGCATCGTCGGCACGATCGCTTCGAGGTGCGCCCGCGACGCGATCTCCGGGACCACACCACCGAACCGCGCGTGCTCGTCGACGCTGGAGGCCACTTCGTCGGCGAGTAGCGTGGCGTGGCCGGGCGCTTCACCGTCGGCCGGGGTCCACCGCACGATCCCGACACCCGTTTCGTCGCAGGAACTCTCGACGCCCATCACGATCAGTCCGCGGTCGATCAGTCCGCGGTCGATCAGTTCACGGTCGGCGCTCATGCGGGTCCCTCCTCCGGATCGAGCGGCCGGCCGGATACCGGCGGACGAATCATCGTGTACGCGTCCGCTCCGGACGGCTGATAGTAGTTGCGGCGGATACCCGACGTGGCGAAGCCGTGGCGCGAGTACATCGTGATGGCGACGTCGTTGTCGGTCCGCACCTCGAGGTACACCGGCGCGTCGCAGGCGTCGGCGACCACCAGCATCGCCTGCAGCAATGCCCGGCCCAACCCGGTCCCGCGTCGTTCCGGTGCCACGGCGATCGTGTGGATCTCGCACTCGTACTCGCCGGGCCCGCCGAGGGTGGAAATCCCCGCGTACCCGACGACCTCCCCGCCGACCTCCTCGCGCGCGGCGAAGTAGGTGTTGTACGGCGCATTCAGCTCGGCTCGGAATGCCGTTGCCGGCCAGGGTGAGTCCTCGGCGAACATCTGCTTCTCCAGCGCCGCGCAGCGCGGAATGTCGGCATAGGTGAGTCCGTCGATGATCGCTTCCGGGGCGGTCATGAACCGACCTTGTTCGCCTGGGACACCTTGCGTTCCACGGCGTCCGGGCGACGCAGGTAGAGCGGCACCAGCGGCTCCGGCGGTGTGGACGACCAGATGGCGTCGGCCGCGGTCTGCACCAGCCCGGCCACCGACGGCACCCGCACCGAACCCACAGGCAACCCGATCAGTTCGGCGTGGGCGGGCGAGCCGAATGCCACGTCGACGTCGATCCCGTCGAGAGCCTCGAGGACCGCGGACGGTGCCATCACCTCCGGACCCTGCACCCGAAGGCCGTCGAGGTAGCGCGCCCAATACAGTTCGCGGCGTCGGGCGTCGGTCACCACGACCACCGACGACTGATGCGGATCACGTTGTACTGCAACGGCATCCATTGAGCACACACCGTACGCGGGAATGCCGAGCGCGTCGGCGAAGGCCGACCCGGTGGCCATGCCCACGCGCAGTCCGGTGAACGGTCCCGGCCCGCAGCCGACGACGACCGCACCGATCTGGTCTCGGGTGACCCCCGACTCGTCAAGTGAGTCCGACATCAAGGTCGTCAGCAGTTCGGCATGTCTCCGATGGTCGGCGACGGCATGCTCGGCCAGCACGTCGACCGTGCCGCCGGGTCGCAGAACCGCCACTCCGGTGACCACCGAGTCGGTCGCCGTGTCGATGGCGAGCACGGTGGTTCCAGCAAGACCATCGGCCTCCCTGTGGTCACTCACTGGTCACCCACTCCCATTTCACTTGCCGCACATCGGTGTCCGGGTCTCGCCGCAGCCGCACCAACAGGTGGTGATCGGCGAGCCGCTCCGCGACGCCCTCACCCCATTCGACCACCACCACGGTGTCCTCGAGATCGGTATCGAGGTCGAGGGCATCGAGTTCGTCGAGTCCACCGAGTCGATAGGCGTCGACGTGCACCATGCCCGGCCGGCCGGAATCCCCGGGCCGATGCTCGCGGGCGATGATGAACGTCGGCGAACTGACCCGGCCGACCACGCCCAACCCGGCACCGATTCCCCGTGCGAGCGCGGTCTTCCCGGCACCGAGCGGCCCGTCGAGGATCACCAGATCACCTGCGCGCAATTCTGCGGCGATCTCGCTGCCGAAGGCCTCGGTGTCGGTCACGGTCGGCAGTGCGCGTGCACCGCTGGACCGGCGGTCGGGACTTGTACTGTCGGGACTCGTACTGCCGGGGGTCATACGCGAATTCGCTTCCACCACTTCGATCGCGGCGCCGGCAGGGCCACCCGTGCACGATCGACGAGATCGACGACGGCGTCGGTGACCAGACGCGGCTGCTCCATCTGCACCATGTGCCCGGCGCCCTTGACCACCACGAGGCGCGAGTCCAATCCGAACTCCGAGTACATGCGGACCGAATTCTCCAGCGGCGTCAGCCGATCCCGGTCTCCGCAGACCACCGTCGTCGGCACCTGCGCGATGACCGGAAGGGCGGTTGTCTCGTCGTGCGTCTCGAGCGCGTTCAAGAAGTTGACGATGGTGTCGATCGGCGTGTTCTGGATCATCTTCTCCACCGCCCGACCAGCCTTGGGGCTGAAGAAGGTTGGCCCGAAACTCGCGGCCACCAACACCGGCTCCAACGCTGCTCGGGTCACTCCTCGCCCGGCCTGTACGAGACGCGGCGCGCGACGCACCGACAGCCGGAACGCGTCGACGATCGGGTTGCCCAATCCCTCACCGAGGCCGGCCTCGGTGACACCACGCGACGCGGTCGCGACCAGGCCCACTCCGGCCACCGGTCCGTCGTGGGTGAACAGATGCGAATGCCTGCGCGCAAGTCCCATCAGAGACATGCCACCCATCGAATGTCCGACCAGCACAACATGTCCCACCGGTGCGGTGGCACGGATGACCGCTGCCACATCGTCGCCGAGTTGGGCGATGGTGCAGGTGTCGTCGGGTGCCGGGTCGCTCTTGCCGTGGCCGCGGTGATCGAAGAAGACCAGGCGGTAGTCCCGATCGGCCCATTCTTCGGCGAGCTGCAGACGCTGAAAATGCCACGATGCCATCCGCAGACTGAATCCATGGACAAAGATCACGGTCAACTCGGGAGTCGCACCATCGGCCACCCCACCGAGATCGACAGTGCGAACAGCGAGTTCGAGACCATCGTCGGTCTCCACCGTGCTCGCCGCGTCGGCGTAGATAGTGGTGAAATCGACGTCGGCGTACGGATCCACCTTGCCGGCCACGCGTTTACGGGCGAGGTTACGGGCTGCACCCGCCGCGGCGACGCCACCGAGGCCGGCCACCCCGGCGACACCTGCCAGCCAACCGATCCGCTGCGAATTGTCCACTGTCACTGCCCCACCTGTTCCGCCTGTTTCGGGCCGCCCACGTACACCCGGTTCACGCGGTTACCGATGCGGGACACGATTTCGTAGTCGATGGTCCCGATGGCATCGGCCCACTCCCTGGCTGTGGGACCGCCACCGGCACCGGTCCCGAACAACTCGGCGCGGTCACCCTCGGCGACGCCGCCACCGTCGGGTCCGAGGTCGATGACGAACTGGTCCATGCACACCCGACCGACGCCGGCGAAGTCGCGCTCCCCGATCCGCACCCGCAGTTTTCCGGACAAGAGCCGCGGCACGCCGTCGGCGTATCCGACGGGCACCACCGCAACCACGGTGTCGCGCGGCGCAATCCATGTATGGCTGTACGAGACCCCTTGCCCCGCAGCAACGTTCTTGACCAGCGCGATCTCCGCCGACACGGTCATCGCCGGGATGAGACCGAACTCGCCACGCTCGGGCACCGGCGTTCGGCCGTACAGAGCGATACCGGGCCGCACCAGGTCGCGCGCGAGGTCCGGACGTGTCAGCGCCGCAGGTGAATTCGCGATATGGACAACTTCGGGACCTGCTCCGAGCCGGCGCAGATCGGCCACCGCGGCATCGAGACGCGAGGCTTGCTCCGAGTTGAGCGGGTGATCGGGCTCATCGCCGCGCACGAGATGACACATCGCGGCTCGCAGTGCGACCGCACCTTCGGCGTCGGCCTTCGCCAGGGCGACGGCGAAGTCGTCCCACTCGTCGGAAGCGACGCCGCTGCGGTTGAGTCCGGTGTCGACCTTGGCCGTGACGGTCGCCGCCCGCCCCGACTCTCGTGCCGCGGCAATCACCGCGTCGAGCTGGCGCCGTGACGACAGCGCGATGTCGATCCCCGCGTCGATCGCGCCGGCAAAATCGGCACCCGGCGTGTGGAGCCACGAGGTGATGTGGGCGTCGATCCCGGCAGCGCGCAGCGCGAGTGCCTCGTCGATATGGGCGACGCCGAGCTCGGCCGCGCCCGCCGCCAGAGCTGCCCGTGCGACCGGGACCGCACCGTGGCCGTACGCGTCGGCCTTCACCACCGCCAATACGTCGGTGCCAGACGTCTCGCGCAGGACAGTGACGTTGTGAGCGATCGCGTCGAGGTCGACGGTCGCAGCCAGGGCAGATGAAGTCATCGCCGACCATTGTCCCAGATGTCGGCGAGTGCTTTTCCAACATACCCCTCCCGCGGGCTGAGGGCCCTTCGAGACAGGGAGCGGATGGTGCCCTTCGAGACTCAGGGAGCGGTGGAGGTACCCAGCAACTCCCGGATCGCCGGTCGTACCGCGGCGAGCAGGTTCGACGCCCCGATCGGCGCTCCTCGGCTTGCCAGCTGTGCGGCGCGGGCATGCACGCGGGCCGCGCACGCTCCGGCCAGCTGCGGATCGAGACCTGCAGCCAGCAACGCACCGGCGATCCCGGACAACACGTCGCCCGCGCCCGCAGTCGCTGCCCACGAAGCGCCGGCGTCGTTGCCGGCCACGCCGCCATCCCGGTCGGCGACCAGCGTGATCCGACCCTTCAGCAGCACCGTGACACCCCAGCGTCGAGCGAGATCGGTGACTGCGGCGAGCCGATCCGAGCCCACTTCCGAACCCGCGAGCCGTGCGAACTCACCCGCATGCGGGGTCAGCAGCGTAGGCGCTTCGCGTCCCTCGACCAGTTCCGGATGCCCGGCGACCAGCGTCAACCCGTCCGCGTCGACAAGCACCGGCAAATTGGTGGCCAACACCTCACGCAACACCTCGAGCGCAGCATCATCGGTACCCCCGCCGGGCCCGATCACCCATGCCTGGACACGTCCGGCGTCGGCGATTTCCGGCGCCGCGACGACCTCCGGGAAATGCGACACCACCTCCGCGTGCGCCGACCCGACATACCGGGTCATGCCCGACGTCGCGGTCACCGCGGCGCCGCTGCAGAGGATCGCCGCGCCAGGATAGCGGTGCGAACCGGCGATGATCCCGACCACGCCTTGGGTGTATTTGTCGTCGGCCGGCCCGGGAACCGGCCACGCAGAACCGACCTCGTCATCCGACAACGACCACAGGCCGGCCCCATCGCCGGCACCTGCGGCGACGCCGATGTCGATGACCTCGACCCGCCCGCACTGCGTCGCCGCCAACAGATGCGCGTTCCGTACAACGCCGAACGTCACGGTGATGTCCGCACGCACGGCGGGGTCGTGCACCTCGCCGGTGTCGGCGTCGACGCCCGACGGCAGGTCGACGGCCACCGTCGTTGCCTGCGAACCAACCGCCGCAAACGCTTCAACGGCGTTGGCACGCAACGGCCCTCGACCACCGATGCCGACGACGCCGTCGATCACCACATCGAGGTCGCGCGACAACGCGTCGACCACCCGCCCGCCGGCCCGCCGGAACGCTGCAAGCCCACCGGCATGGGCCTTGTCGGGCGCGAGAAGCACTGCCGTGCAAGCCACTCCACGCCGCGCCAAGAACGATCCCGCATACAGCGCGTCGCCACCGTTGTCGCCGGCACCGACAACGATGCCGATGCGCCGGCCATAAGAGCCGCCCGTCCGGTCGAGTTCGCCCGCCACCACATGCGCGACACCCGCCGACGCACGGCGCATCAATGTGCCACTGGTCAGCAGGTTCCCGGTGGCCCGCTCGGCCGCCCGGATCTGGTCCGCGGTCAGGTATCGCGTCGACATCGCAAACCCTTGGGCCGCAATCTATTCGACGGTGACCGACTTGGCCAGGTTGCGCGGCTTGTCGACGTCGTAGCCGCGGGCCTGGGCGACGCTGGCCGCGAACACCTGCAACGGCACCGTGGTCACCAGCGGCTGCAGCAGGGTGGGCACCTTGGGGATCGGGATGAAGTCGTCGGCGACGGCCCGCGCGGCAGCGTCGTCGGGTTCGGCGATGACGATGGTTCGCGCGCCGCGGGCCTGGATCTCCCGGATGTTGCTGACCATCTTGGAGTGCAGCACGGCACGACCATCCGCCGACGGCATCACCGTGATGACGGGCAACTCGTCCTCGATGAGGGCGATCGGACCGTGCTTGAGCTCACCGGCGGCAAAGCCCTCGGCGTGCATGTACGCGAGTTCCTTGAGCTTCAGTGCGCCCTCGAGCGCCACAGGGTAGCCGACGTGGCGACCGATGAACAGCACCGTGTTGTGGTGAGCCAACGATCGGGCCAGGTCACGGACCGGTTCCATCGTCTTGAGCACTTCGGCCACCGCGTCGGTCATCGCCTCCATCGCGGCGAATTCGCGGGCCACCTCGTCGGCGTACTTGGTGCCGCGGGCCTGCGCCAGCGCCAGACCGACCAGATAGGCGGCCGCGATCTGCGCGAGGAAGCACTTGGTGGAGGCCACACCGATCTCCGGTCCGGCGTGGGTGTAGAGCACCGCGTCGGATTCGCGGGGGATCTGCGCACCGTTGGTGTTGCAGATGGCCAGCACGCGCGCCTTCTGATCCTTGGCGTGGCGTACCGCTTCGAGCGTGTCGGCCGTCTCCCCGGACTGCGAGATCGCGACGACCAGCGTCGAGCGGTCGAGCACCGGGTCGCGGTAGCGGAACTCGCTGGCCAGCTCAACCTCGACGGGGAGTCGGGTCCAGTGCTCGATCGCATATTTGGCGAGCATTCCGGCGTGATAGGCGGTGCCGCAGGCGACGACGAACACCTTGTCGACGTCGCGCAGGTCCTGATCGGTGAGGCGCTGCTCGTCGAGCACGATTCGACCGCCCTCGAGGTGCCCGAGCAGGGTGTCGGCGATCGCGCGCGGCTGCTCGGCGATCTCCTTGAGCATGAAGAAGTCGTAACCGCTCTTCTCCGCGGCAGCGAGATCCCAATCGATGTGGAACGGCTTGCCGACGCGCGGGTTGCCGTCGAAGTCGGTGATCTCGTAGGTGTCTTCGGTGATGACCACCACCTCGTCCTGCCCCAGCTCGACCGCATCGCGGGTGTGCTCGATGAACGCGGTCACATCCGAACCCACGAACATCTCGCCATCACCGACGCCGACGACGAGCGGCGTCGACCGGCGGGCCGCGACGATGGTATCCGGGTGATCGGAATGGGTGAAGACCAGCGTGAATGCGCCTTCCAACCGGCGCAGCGCGGCATAGGCGCTGCCGACGAAGTCACCGGCGGCGGCACCGGTCGCGTACTCGCGTTCGATGAGGTGCACCGCGGTCTCGGTGTCGGTGTCCGAGGTGAACTCGATCCCGGTTTCCTCGAGTTCGGCACGCAACACCGCGTAGTTCTCGATGATCCCGTTGTGGACCACGGCGATCTTGCCGTCGCTGCTCGCATGGGGATGGGCGTTGCGGTCGGTGGGCTTGCCATGCGTCGCCCACCGCGTGTGCCCCATCCCGGTGCTTCCGGTCAGCGACTCGCGTCCCACGGTCGCGATCTGCTTGTCGAGGTTCTCCAGCCGGCCGGCCCGCTTCTGGATCGCCGTATGGCCCTGACCATCGAGGATGGCCACTCCGGCCGAGTCGTAGCCCCGGTATTCCATTCGCCGCAGCGCTTCGACGACGATGTCCAGGGCGTCGCGCTGCCCCACGTATCCGACGATTCCACACATAGGTAGTCAGGGTACCTGTGCGGCGGGTGGATCAGGCCGACCGAGCGGGCCCTTCGGGGCGTGCGAGAGCGGCCGCGGCGACACGTGCGAGCGGATGACGCTTGCGCGGCTTTGCCCCGAGCAGCCTCGACACCTTGTCCAAGGGCTCGGGCGGGGGGTCGGCGAGGTCGACGACCACCGATTTCCCCAGCGCCGCGTCGGGATCGACAAACGCCTTGTACTCAGGGTCGTCGGTGAGGGTGTGCAGGAAGAATCCGGTGCACAGTGCACGTACAAACTGGTGGGTCTTCGGGTCGGCGCCGTGGCCGCCGATCAGCGATTTCAGCGTCCGTCGCTCGAGAAGACCGCGCGCGGTGGCGCCGGGCAGCGTGCGCAACACCACATCGGCAGAGGTGTCGTCCTCACCACTGGCCTGCCCGTAGACCTCGGCGAGCGGCAGCGCGTTGACGCCTACCGTGTCGATCTCACCGGAACCGGCGACGATCACACCTGGCGCGGTGACCAAACGTGCGGCGGGGACGAGTTCCCCGGTCGTCGGGGCCGGAAACAGTGCCGCGACACCCCGGACGGGTGGTGGCGCCTGACCGAGGAGCTGCTGGTCGGACGCTGCGATGACGGCGGCCGACGCTCCGAAACCGTGCCCGGCGAGGCCGATGCGTGCCGGATCGACGGTCACCTTGCCGAGGCCGAGCGGCACGTTCGACACGATCGCGAGCGTCGAACGCAGATCGGCCGCGAGACCCACGTCGGAGGCGAGGAGACCACCTTGGCCTTCTGGGACGGCGACCACGATCCCCCACGACGCGAGATGGTGTATCAGATCGCGGTAGCGGGCCGAACCGGCCAGCCAGCCGTGCCCGAAGGCGATCGCGGGCAGCCGACGGCCCTCGTCAGGTGTGAACACGTGGCCCGCCACCCCGACGATTCCGAGGTCACCGCGGAGCACACGATGCGGGCCCCGCCGCGACAGGCGCGACATCAATTGCGCGGGCGACTGCGATGGCTTGCGCTTCTTGCCTGGCACAGCAGACAGCCTATGTGGTCATGCGTCGCCAGGTGGCAGATGGGGACTCGAGTCGGCGACATCGGCGGGCAGCATGATCCCGGGAAGGGCGTCCGCGGCGTCGGCCTGCTCCTCGAGTCCGGCGCGGACAGCCTGTGCCCCCACGTCGGAACTGCGCTGCGCCGCATACTCCTTCGCGAGATCCTGCTGCGCGAGCGAGAAGGTTCGCGACGCGGCGGCGACCTCGGCGGTCGCGGCTCGCGCAACCTGCTCGATCTGGTCGGAAAGATTCACTGATCACCCGCCAGCGCCAGGTCGCCGTCTGAGGCGGTCGCGTCGGGCTGAGCTTGCCGGCTGGTCGACGACGTGGTTGCAGCACCACCCAACCGCAGTGGCACGTCGGCGGGCGTGTGCCGCCCACCCGGGCCGGGTTCGCCATCGACGATCACTCGCTCGGCCGCGCCTTCGATTCCTGCGCTGGGTGGGTCTTCTCGCACCGGGACGTCGCGCTGAGAGATCTCCACGCTCGGCAACGTCTGGTCCTCGACATGGGTGATGTCGCTGCGGGTCCGCACCACGTCGGGTCGGCCACCGGCGGGTTCGGGGTAGGACTCGTCGTCGAGGCCGGCGGTCGCCTTGTTGAGAAGTTCGAGAATCTGCACCACTCCGCGAGACGCCGCGTCGGCCGCCGTGGTGAACAGCTGGAATCGGGATGCGATGTCGGCGACGACGAGATCCAGCGGTACCCGACCGGTCAGGACCGCGCCCGGCAGGTCGGCGACCGGGCATCCGGCGATGGTCGGCTCGGCGACACGCGCGATGGTGAGGAGAAAGGTCCGAAGCAGACGGTCGATCCCCGCTGCTGCCGCCGAGGTCGCGTCGCTGAGGGTGCGTAACACGTGGAGGTCGGACTCTGCCCGACGCTGATGGTTGATCACGGCGACGATCGCATCGTTCGCGGTGGAGCCGTGCCATCCGCGATCGAGCCGAATCTGCTGTTCGGGAAGGCGATGCAGGTGCTCGGACACCGCGCGGTGAGCAGCCAGCAGTCTGCGGCTGTCCGCCGACAACGCCGCGATGTCGAATCGGTCGGCGGTGGCCAGACGTGCATGGATGTCGGCATCCGACGGCACCGACACACCCAACGTGCGGCCGATGGCCGCGAACTCGAGCAGCTGGTGCACGCCGGCTCGCGCGTCGGCGCGCAACGCCGCGAGCGAATCACGAGACTCCCTCACGGCTGTCCACCGGTAGGGATCATGGCCGCTGCGGCCGCATCACCGGCGACCAGCTTCGAGGTGCCGGCGGTGAGCGCGTCCGCCAGTTCCGCAGCGGCTTGCGACTGTCGGCCCAACCGATCGGAGACGGCGGCGCTCATCGCTGCATAGCGGGCCGCGAGGGTTCTCATCAGCTCGGCGTCTGGGTGCGGTGTGGTGTCGGCGCGTCGCGCGTCGTCGATCTGGTCACCGTGTTCGCGCGCCCAGGTGCCGAACTCGTGCGCGGCGAGATCCTGCGAGACCGCACCGACCACCAGCGACGTGCGCCGATAGAACGCCGCCACGTCGGACACCTCGTCGGAGTCGACTTTCACACGGTTCATTGATCGGTCCCCTTCCACACGCATCCAAAGACTTGGACGCAGACGCCCCGATTGTGGTTCCGGTCACGGGCATTCTCTCCCGGATTTGGGTTTTCCGACAAGCCGCAGGACACCCGGACCTTTCCTTCCTCCTGTGATCGCGGCCACAGTCGTGGCATGAGCACACACTTCGGACTCTGGTACGACTTCCGCAATCCGGCCGGCGACACCAACGGCACCCCACCGAGAAGCTTCTCCACCCTGTATCGAGAGGCGCTCGACCAGATGGTGTGGGCCGAATCGCTGGGAATCGATTCGGTGTGGCTGACCGAGCACCACTTCATGGCCGACGGCTACACGCCCTCGCCGTTCGTCATCGCCGGGGCGATCGGCGAGCGCACCAGCCGACTGCGGATCGGCACCAATCTGATCGTGTCGCCCCTGCACAACCCGATCCGGTTGGCCGAGGACGCCGCCACGCTGTCGCTACTGACCGGCGGACGGTTCGACCTCGGCGTCGGGCAGGGCTATTGGGAGCCGGAGTTCGCCGCCTTCGGTCGCAGCCTGCGCAATCGACCGAGCCTCCTCGAAGAGGGCGTCGGCATCATCCGGAACTGCTGGTCGGGATCGGATGAGCCGTTTGCGGGCCGCCGCCTGAGCAAACCTGCTCTGCCGGTGACGCCGACGCCGGAATCCGTCCCGGCGCTGCTGGTGGGTGCGATGGCCGATCCCGCCATCGAGCGCGCGGCACGCATCGGCGACGGGTTCCTGAGCACCCAGAACGCACACCACGCGTCGTATCTCGCGGCGGTCGACAAGCTCGGCAAGCCTCGTTCCGAGGCCCGGATCTACGCGGGCCAGTGGGCGATCATCGCCGACGATCCGGAGCGGGAGTGGGCCCGCATCGGCAAGCATGCGCTCTACCAGATCAACCAATACATCGAGATGGGTGCGTTCAGTCCCATCCCCCAGTTCACCGATCCCGCACAACTCGTCGAGGCCGGGTCGTACACGTTGTGGGATGCCGACACCGCGGTCTCCGAGATCAGCGAATTGCTGCGTGCCACACCGGAGATCGTCGACGTCCATTTCTGGGCGCAGTTGCCCGGTGAGTCGGTGGAATCCGGTAGTGCGCGCGTCGAACTCCTTGCCACCGAGGTCATCCCACGCGTTCGCGCCCGGCTCGCCGATCCCGAGCCGGCCGAGGTGCTCGCATGACCGACGCCGCGCCACTGGTGATCACCGACTTTCTCTTTCGGGCGCGAGAGATGTTCGGCGACAAGCTCATCATCGACCACGTCGACGGTGTCGAGACGATGCGCTACGACTACCGCACCTACTCCGACCGGGTTCTGCGGTTGGCCGCCGCCCTCGTCGCACGTGGTGTCCGCCCGGGCGACCGGGTGGGCACCCTGGCCTGGAATCACCACCGGCACTTGGAGCTCTACCTCGCGATCCCGCTCGCCGGCGCGGTCCTCCACACGATCAACATCCGCCTCGAGGCCGACGAGATCGCCTACATCGTCGACCACGCCGACGACACGCTCGTCTTTGCCGATCCTTCGCTGGAGCACCTGCTGTCGGAGGCGCGACGGCGCCGTCCGGACATGCCCGTGGTCTCCCTTGATGACGGCGAGTACGAGGACCTGATCGCCACGAACCCACCTCTGACGCAGCCGGTTCCCCGCCGCGACGACGACCTGGCCGCGCTCTGCTACACCTCCGGCACCACCGGATCGCCGAAAGGCGTTGGATATCGCCACAAATCGTTGTACCTCCACACCTTTGCCGCTTGTCTGGCCGACGGTCACGCGATCAGCGAGCGTGATCGCGTGCTGCTCGTGGTGCCGATGTTCCACGCCAACGCCTGGGGAGTTCCGTTCGCGGCGTTGATGTCCGGCGCCGATCAGGTTCTGCCGGGTCCGCATCCCGCTCCCGCCGACATCGCTGCCATCATCGAAAGACACCAGGTCACCTACACCGGCATGGTGCCGACCGTCGCGGTCGACCTCGTCGCCCATGCCATTCGTGAGCACATCGACCTCACCTCACTGCGAGCACTCGTACTCGGCGGCTCGACACCGAGCACCGGGCTGATCCGCGACATCGAGGAACGACTGGGCGTGCCGGCCTTCCAGGGCTGGGGAATGACGGAGATCTCCCCGATGGCCACCTACTCTCGACCGCCCGCCTCGGTCGCCGACGACGACTCCGCGGCGCGCGCCGACTACATCCGTAAACAGGGGCGCCTACTGCCCGGACTGCGGTGGCGCCTGCTCGCCGACGACGGGTCCGACGCCCCGCACGACGGCGTCAGCCGTGGCGAGGTCCTCATCCGCGGGCCCTGGGTCGCCACCGAGTACTTCGGCGACCCGCACCCGGATCGCTTCGTCGACGGCTGGTTGCGGACGGGCGACATCGGCACCATCGACTCCCGCGGCTACCTCGAGATCGTCGACCGGGCGAAGGACCTGATCAAGAGCGGCGGTGAGTGGATCAGCTCGGTCGCATTGGAGGAACAGTTGCTCGCCCATCCGGCGGTCGCCGAGGCCGCCGTGGTGGCGATGACGCATCCTCGCTGGCAGGAGCGGCCCGTCGCCTTCGTCGTCGGCGCCGGGGACGCCCCATCCGACATCGAGGCTCTGTACGCCGACCTTCGCGAACGGCTGCCCCGGTGGTGGATTCCCGACCACATCGTCGTCGTCGACGCATTGCCCCGCACGAGCGTCGGGAAACTCGACAAGCGCACCCTCCGTGAGCGGGTGTCGGCCGACCCACCTTTGTGGGAACCCACAAACGGCGCAGCGGAGCCGGTACCGGTGGCGGCCGCCGATTCCTAACGTGTCAGGTATCACATCGAGAACGGAAGGGATCGGGCATGAAGTTCAGCGTGTTCTACGTGCTCGAGACCCCCGACCGCGATTTCCGCCGGGCCTACGACGAGATGCTTGCGCAGGTCGAGATCGCGGAGGAACTGGGCTTTCACGAGGTGTGGCTCGCCGAACACCATGGCAGCGACTACGGGTCCATGCCGTCGCCGCAGATCGCCGCCGCAGCCATCGCCGAGCGCACCGAACGCATGCGCATCGGCATCGCGGTCAGCAACCTGACCTTCAACTGGCCGGTGCGCATCGCCGAGGACTACGCGATGGTCGACGTGCTCTCGGGCGGCCGCCTCGACCTCGGAGTCGGACGCGGCTATCAGCCACACGAGTTCCGGGCCATGGGCGCGCAGGATCGTCGCGACGTCAGCCGGGAGGTGTTCGCCGAGGCGCTGCAGATCATCAGCGGCCTGTGGACCAAACCGGTCGGGGAACCGTACACGTTCATCGGCAAGCACTTTCAGATCGTCGAGGCCGACTGCCGCCCCGGCGTCCTCCAGCGTCCTGCACCTCCCATCTACATCGCGTCGATCTCGCCGGAGACCTTCGATCTGCTCGCCGACGACGGACACGACCTCCTCGTCACCCCCACCCTGATGACGCTGCCCGAACTCAACGGCTTTGTGGTTCGCACCAAACGCGCCCTGCTCGACCACGGATGTGAACCCACCGCCATCGACTTCCCGATGAACTGGCAGATCCACCTGGCACGCGACGAGCAGACCGCCGTCGAACGTGCTCGCGAGCCGTTGCGCTGGTATTTCGACACCGTCATGTCGGCGATCCCCCAGGGCTCCGACGCCGTCGGCTACGAGCGGTACGCCGAACTCGCCGCCAGCGCCGGCGAGGGAGCGATGAGTCTCGACGGCCTCCGCGAGGGCGGCGTCTGCTACCTCGGTGACCCGGCCGGACTCGTTCGCGAGATCGAGATCCTGCGTGAAGAGACCGGACTCGATCACCTGATCTGCTGGATGAAGTTCGGCGGCATGGCCCACGAGCACGTCGTCGAGTCGATGGAACTCCTCGCCGAACACGTCATGCCCGTCTTCGCCGACGCACCCGCGCTCCTGCCCCGAAGCCTGCGGGACCATACCCCTAAATCGCACGGCAACAGTATCTTTGACGATCTGTCCACCGCCGAACTGCTCGACCTCGAATCCCATCAAGAAGGAGAACACCATGAGCTATCTCGCCGTTGAGAACGACCGCCGCATCTATTTCGAACACCACACCGGCACTGGCCGCGCAGTGGTCCTGTTGCACGGCTGGGGCGCCAACACCCGATGCTGGGACACCGTCGCGCCGGCACTGCGCGCCGCCGGCCACGAGGTCGTGCTCATCGATCTGCGGGCATGCGGTAAGTCCGACAAGGACTTCGACGACGTCTCGATCGACAGCGACGCCGCCGACGTGGTTGCCGTGGTCGACCACCTGTCGCTTCAAGCGCCGGTGATCAACGGATGGTCGTTCGGAGGTGCCGTGGCGACTGCTGCCGTCGCGAAACTCGGCGACCGCGCAGGTGGACTCGTCCTCACCGGCCGCGTCGCCGCGCTACACCGCGACCGACGACTGGCCGCACGGCGGCACCGTCGACGACGTCGAGCAGGTCCTCGCCAGTGCTGCTGCCAATCGGGCCGACACCTTCCGCGGTGTGGCACAGGCCGTGTTCTCCGAACCACCGAGTGACGATGTCCTGAACTGGATCTGGGGCATGTTCATGGAGATGGGACCCCTCGGCGACAACTCCCTGCGCGACCTCGCGCGCATCGACCTCCGCAAGGAGCTCGCCGCGATCACCGCCCCCATCCTGTCGCTGCACGGCACCGACGACGCCTTTGTCCCGTACTCCGGCGCGCAGGCCGCCGTCGAGTTGGCCGTGAACGCACGGCTCGTCACCTTTGAGGGCTGCGGACATGCGCCGTTCCTGCAGGACCGCGACCGCTATCTCACCGAGCTGCAGGAGTTCCTGAAAGCATGAGCACGCAACCGGCAAACACCCGGCCCCTGGTCTGGATCGTCACCGGCGGGTCCCGCGGAATCGGCCGCGCGGTGGTGGAACGGGTGACCGCACAGGGTGATCACGTCATCTCGCTCGCGAGAGGGGTGGCCACCTCGCCCTTCACCCATCCGCAGCGGGTGATGGAGATCAAGACCGACGTCACCGACTCCGACTCGGTCGGGCGCGCGATGAAAACCGTTGCCGAGGAATACGGTTCCGCGCACGCGCTGATCAATGTCGCCGGCGTCCACCGCGGCGGCCGGATCGACGACCTCACCCGCGAGTCTTGGGATCTGGTGCTGGCCACCAATCTCACCGGCGCTTTCGAGATGTCCCGAGCGGCCGTCCCGCTTCTCGAATCCGGTTCCGCCATCGTCAATGTCGGTGCAGTCGTGGGCCTGCGCGGCTTCCCCGGCGACGTGGCCTACGGATCCGCGAAGGCCGGATTGTCCGGCATGACGCAGGTTCTCGCCGCGGAACTGGCCCCGCGCAACATCCGGGTCAATCTCGTCGTGCCGGGTTTTGTGGATACCGACATGACGTCGGGTCTGTCCGAACGGGCACGCGCCCGCATCGTGTCGTCCATCCCGGCCGGCCGAACCGGAAAACCCGAGGAGATCGCGCAGGTCATCGTCGATGTCGCAGGTGCCACCTACATGTACGGCGCCACCGTGCCGGTCGACGGCGGTCTGCTGAACTCCTTCAGCGGTGGTGCGCGCTGAGGCTTGTTGTGGCAACCCACAACAGCTCCCAACTCGGCCGGTGACGCAGACCACACTTTTCCATAGCGTCTGTACTGCAAACGAATTCAGCACTCGCTGACACCACAGAAGGAGTAACCGGTGGCACCCAGTACCGCGAACGTCAGTCTCGAGCAGCAGAACAAGGAGCTCGTCGCCGATTTCATGGAGGTGTTCTCGACAGGCGATGTGGAGGGAATTCTCTCCTACCTGTCCCCCACCGCGACCTGGTGGGTGGGCGGCACCATCGACGGGATCTCCGGCACCAAGGACAAGCAGGCGTTCGGCGAGATGCTGTCGAGCTTGTCCACCGCCACCACCACCGGTGCCATCCGGCTCACCCCGTTGGCGTTCACCGCCGAAGGCGAGCGCGTCGCGGTCGAGACCGAGTCGTATTCGGAGATGACCAACGGTCGCGTCTACAACAACCTCTACCACTTCGTCTTCGTGGTACGCGACGGCAAGATCGATACGGTCAAGGAGTTCCTCGACACCGAGCACACCCGCGCCGTCTTCCTCGCACCCTGACCACAACTCCCCCAATCACATTCACCTCTCAACCCTCAAAGGAGCCCCACATGGACGTCGGCATTCTTCTGGTCTTCCAGAACTATAACGAGAACATCAGCGACGAAGAGGTCTTCCGCCACGACCTCGAACTCGGCGTGCTCGCCGAGAAGGTCGGATTCGATTCGGTCTGATCGGCCGAGCACCACTTCGACGACTACTCGATGTGCCCCGACAACTTCGCGATCCTGTCGTATCTCGCCGGCCGCACCTCACGGGTGAAGCTGGGCCTCGGCGCGGTCATCCTGCCGTGGAACGATCCGCTGCGGGTGGTCGAGAAGGCCGTCATGCTCGACCAGATGTCGGGTGGCCGTGTGCTTCTCGGCATGGGCCGCGGACTGGCCAAGATGGAGTACGAGACCTTCGGCATCCCCATGGAGGACGCACGCTCGCGCTTCAACGAGGGCGCCGACGTCGTGATGCGCGGCATCCGCACCGGTCTCGTCTCCAGTGAGGGACCGAACTTCCCGCAGGTCGAGGTCGAGGTCCGCCCGCGTCCCAACCCGACGACCAGTTGGGACGGAAGGCTTTTCGCCGCCGCCATGTCGCCGGATTCGGTGCCGATCGTGGCCGACATGGGCGTGCAGATGATGACCTTCATGCAGTTCCCGTTCGAGAAGCATGCCGAGCAGATCAACGGCTGGAAGCAACTGTTCCGCGATGCCCAGGGCACCGAACCCGGCCCGCCGGTCATCCAGGACTTCGTGATCTGCCACGAGGACGAGGAAGAAGCCCGACGCCTCGCCTACGAGCACATCAACCGGTACTTCCTGTCGGTGATCAAGCACTACGACTTCGCCGGCAAGCACTGGCGCGAGACACCGGGCTACGAGACCTATCAGGCAGGCGCCGACATGATCCGTGAGGCGGGCATGGAAGTTGCGGCCGACGCGTATGTGGAGGCCAACGTCTACGGCACGCCCGAGCAGATCGTCGAGAAGTACGCCCACCGGCACGAGTTGATCGGCGACTTCCTGGCCAACGCGGCGTTCTCCTTCGGCGGACTCCCACTCGCCGAGGCCGAGAAGAGCCTGAAGTTGTTCGGCGAGAAGGTCGTTCCCGAAGTGCACAAAGATGACCGCCAAAACACCGGTCGGCGTGTAACGCCCGACCGCCCACCAGGCAACCGTGGCGCCGGTGCCGCCCATCCGCGCCGGCGCCACGGCCCCCCAACCCACAGATCTTCCAGGAGTTCACAGTGAGCGATCCAATCGCCGATGGCGTCGTACTCGAGTTCCGTGAGGTGATGTCGCGGGTCTGCACCCCCGTCGCCGTCGTCACCGCATTCGACGGCGAACGACCGCACGGCACCACGGTGAGTGCGTTCACCTCACTGTCGATGACTCCGCCGATGGTGCTCGTATCCCTGGACCGCGGCTCCGATCTGCTCGCAATCATCCGCGAGACAGGCACGTTCGGCGTCAATGTCCTGGCCCACCAGCAGGCCGACGTCGCACTGCAGTTCGCCCGCAAGGGCGCCGACAAGTTCGACGGCGTCGACTGGACCGCAGACGCGGGCCTACCGCGGCTCACCGGGTCGTCGGGCTGGCTCGCCTGCACATCCGAATCCCTGGTCGATGGTGGCGATCACGTCATCGCCCTCGGCAATGTCGTCGCCACCGGGCACACGTCCGCCGACCCGCTGACCTATCACGCGCGGATCTTCGGTACACATCGCGCGCTGGAGATCGCGTCATGACCGCCGCCATCGGGCCCGCCGAGGCCGTGTCGCACGCCGTCGCAGCCATCGCCGCGGGTGGTCTCGCCGTCGTCATCGACGACGCCGACCGCGAGAACGAGGGCGACCTGATCGGTGCGGCGTCGTTGGTCACCGACGAGGCGATGGCGTTCATGGTGCGTCACACCACCGGGATCATCTGCGCACCCATGACCGACGAACGAGCGCGTGCACTCGACCTGCCGCAGATGGTCACCCACAACACCGACGCGCACGGCACCGCATTCACCATCACCGTCGACCACGTCGACACCGGTACCGGAGTGTCGGCGGCCGATCGGGCGGCCACCGTGCGTGCGCTCGCCGACCCCACCACCCGCCCGGCCGACCTGCGGCGCCCCGGTCACGTCTTCCCGCTCCGTGCTCGCGAGGGCGGCGTCCTCACCCGCGCCGGCCACACCGAGGCGGCCGTCGACCTGGTCACGATGGCCGGTGTCGGAGACGTCGGCGTGATCGGTGAGATCGTCGCCGACGACGGCACCATGCGGTGCGGCGACGACCTGCTCGCCTTCGCCGCGGCGCACGACCTCCCGGTCCTGCGGATCGCCGACCTGGTCCATCACCGCAGTACATCGACATCGCTGGTGCATCAGGTCGCCTCGGCCACCATGCCGACGGTATTCGGCGACTTCCGGGCCGTCGCCTACCGCAGCGAACTCGACGGCACCGAGCACCTCGCGTTGGTGATGGGCGACCTCGCCGCAGCCAGCCACACCGACCGCGGAACCCTGGTGCGGGTCCACAGCGAATGCCTCACCGGTGACATCCTCGGATCCCTGCGCTGCGACTGCGGGTCACAGCTCGAGCAGGCCCTCGCCGCGATCGCCGAAGAAGGCTGCGGCGCGGTGGTCTACCTGCGCGGACACGAGGGTCGCGGGATCGGGCTCGCACACAAGATCCGTGCCTACGCGCTGCAGGAGCAGGGGCTCGACACCGTCGACGCCAACACCGCGCTGGGCCTGCCGGTGGACTCCCGCAGCTACGGCGTCGGGGCCGCCATTCTCGCCGATCTCGGAGCCCGTCGATTGCGTCTGATCACCAACAACCCCGCGAAGTACGGCGGGCTCGACGGTTTCGACCTCGAGATCGTGGGACGCGTCGGGCTACCCACCGTCACGACACCGCACAACGTGCGCTACCTGCGGACCAAACAGGAACGCATGGGGCACGTACTCGAGGCGCAGGCCGTCACCGGTGCCTGAAAACCGCTGCTAGTGTGATCAGCAGCACACCGTTTCACGTTCGAGGTGAGGATGACCGTCTCCGCTGATCCCCCGTCGACCCTGGTCAGCCGGGAGCGCGAGGTCATCGCGGCGTTCGCCCAGGTCACCACCGAGGCGATCACCGACGCGAAACTCGAGGACCTGCTGACCCTGGTGGGCCGACGGCTGTGCGCCCTGCTCGGGGTGACGCGGTGCTCGGTCTACCTGCGCCACGGCAACGGTCGGTATCGCGGCGCCGCCGGCTATTGCCAGGAGGCCGGTGACATCACCCAGGCGGTCAAACGCCAGGAATCCGGGTTCGACGGCGACCGCTTCAGCCAGGAGGTCATCACCACCCGCCAGCCGGTGGTGATCCGCGACGCCCTCAACGATCCGCGGCCCCATCACCGGACCATGGCGCACTGGGATGTCCGCGCCATGCTCGGTGTTCCGCTCGTGTTCGACGACGAGGTCATCGGCGTGATCTTCGTCGACAGCCGCGGCCGCGATCACGAGTTCACCGCAGACGACATCGAGCTCGCGACGTTGTTCGCGCGACTGTCGGCGCTGTTCATCAGCCAGGCCATGCTCAACACCCGGCTTCGGCGCCAGGCTGCCGAGATCGCCCGCAACAACTCGACTCTCGCCTATCTCGCCGACGTCCACAAACGGCTGACCAACGCGGTCCTCGAGGGCGCCAACATCGGGCGCGTCGTCGGCCTGCTCAGCGAACTGTCGGCAAAACCCGTGGTGCTCTACAACAACGACTTCGACGTACTCGCCTGGGCGGCACCGGAAGCGCTGAGAATGGATGCGCCACCGATCATCAGCGCCAAGGTCCGCAACACCGCGTCGGTACGGGCGACGCTCGCCGAGCTGAGTGTGAACACCCCGTCGGCCGTGGTCCCCGCCCAGCTCGCCGTGGGTTTGGGTCGTCGGCATCTCATGTGCCGCATGGTCATCGAGGGCAAACCGAGTGGCTTCCTCGGGATCGTCGAGGTCGGTCGCAGCCTGGAATCGATCGACGCCAACATCGCCGAACGCGGCGCGACCGTGCTCGCGCTGCAGATGCTCTCCGAACGCCGGCAGATCGAGACCGAGGGTCAGGCCCGCGACGACTACCTCTCCGACCTCCTGCGCAGCGGCCGAGACAAGGAACATCTGGTTCGACGCGGTCCGCAGTTCGGCATCGACCTCACCAATCCGCATGTGCTGGTGCGCTTCACGGTCGACGACGCGCAGGGTCAGATGTCGGCGTCGGCGATTCAGTCGCTGGTCACCCGCACCTTCTCGGCGGTGATGTCGATCCCCGCGCCACCCGCAGTGCGGCTGCCGGGCGCGGTGATCGTGATGGTGCGCCTCTCCCACGACAATCCCGACGTGGACGCGATCCGCACCGACGTTTCGACGATCGCCGATCGTCTCGCCGGCCAATTGTCGCTCGGCACAACCGTCATCTCCGGTGTCTGCCGGGTGCCCACCGACTTCCCCCACGCCCATCGCGAACTGCGCGACATCGGTTCCATCGCACGCTCATTCGACTGGGGCACCCGCGTGGTCAGCCTCGACGACCTGGGACTCTTCCGCGTCGTCGTCAGCAGTGGACACGTCAAGGAAGCGCTGCACTTCGCGCACTCCTACGTCGCGGCCGTGCGCGATCATGACGACGGCACCCTGCTGGCGACGTGGCGCGCGTTTGTCGCAGCCGACGGCAAGGTGCAGGCCACTGCCCAGGCATTGGACGTGCACGAGAACACGATTCGCTATCGGCTCGGCCGGATCCGAGAGATCTGTCGACAGGATCCGACCAGTCTCGACAGCCTGTTGTCGGCGAAGATGGCCTTTCAGGTGCTCGAACTTTCGGGTGAGTGACGTCGGTTCGGTTTGTAGTTCTCCACAACGCCACCTCAACTCGACGGTTCCACTCAATGGCGTGCGCTCATAGCGTGGAGACATGCCCACGACCCCCACCAGCGAAGCGATCGCCGGCGTCGATCTCGCCGCGCTGAGCGACTGGATGGAGCGTGAGGGCTTACCGGACGGCGCGATCACTGATCCGGCCCCCATCGGCGGGGGCACGCAGAACATCATGGTCCGGTTCTCCCGCGGTGACACCGAGTTCGTGTTGCGGCGCGGCCCGCTGCATCTGAGGCCCGGGTCGAACTCGGCCATTTCTCGCGAGATGCGCCTGTTGGCCGCCCTGGCCGACACCGCGGTGCCGCACGCTCGATTCATCGCCGGCAGCACCGACGAGGAGATCCTCGGCGCGGTGTTCTATCTGATGGAGCCGGTGGACGGGTTCAACGCGGCGACGCACCTGCCGGCCGCGTATGCCGCGGCACCCGCGGGGCGTCGCGTGATGGGCTTCGCGCTCGTCGATGCCCTCGCCGCACTCGCCGCCGTCGACCACACTGATGTCGGCCTTGACGATTTCGGCCGGCCGGACGGCTTCCTCGAGCGCCAGGTCCCGCGCTGGCTCGGCGAATTCGACCGCTATGCAGACACTCCCGGGTACCCAGGACCGGAGTTCGGCGACGTCGGGAAGCTGGCGTCGTGGCTCGACGACAACCGGCCCGGTGCCAGCCGGCCCGGAATCCTGCACGGCGACTACCACATCGCCAACGTCATGTACGCGATGGAACGCCCCGAGGTGGCCGCGATCGTCGACTGGGAGATGGCCACCATCGGCGATCCGTTGCTCGATGTCGGCATGCTGTCGGCGATCTGGCCGGAGTACGACGGCGAGTCCGATCTCTACGAGAGCGCCCTCGGCGCCACCGGCGACCTGCCCAGCCGAGCCTCGATGCTCGAGCGGTATGCCGCGCAGTCCGACCGCGACCTCAGCGCGATCGACTGGTACACCGTCCTGGCGTGCTTCAAGATCGGCATCATCCTCGAGGGCACCTACGCCCGATCGTGTGCCGGTGCAGCCGGTCGTGACGTCGGAGAACGGCTGCGCCGCTACGCCAATGGACTCTTCGACCGAGCACACCGCATCGTCGGCTGATCCATCGAACCCAACCCGTCCCCCCAACCTCTTTCTCACTGAACGGAGCACACCAGAATGGCCTGGGACTTTTCCACCGAACCCGAATTTCAGAAGAAGCTCGACTGGATGCGGGATTTCGTCCGCGCCGAGATCTTCCCACTCGAGGTCCTCGATCTCGACTGGCCGACGCTGCTGCGCGCCATTGCCCCACTGCAGGAGGAGGTGCGCGCACAAGAACTCTGGGCGGCCCACCTCGACCCCGAGCTCGGCGGCCAGGGCTATGGACAGGTGAAGCTGGGTCTCATGCAGGAGATCCTGGGTGCGAGTCCGTACGGTCCGCTCGTATTCGGCTGTCAGGCACCTGATTCCGGCAACGCCGAGATCCTGGCCGCGGTGGGCACCGACGAGCAGCGTCGCCGCTGGCTCGACCCGCTACTGGCCGGCGAGATGTACTCGGCCTTCGCCCTGACCGAGCCGGGCAACGCGGGCGCCGATCCCACCAATCTCACCACCACCGCCACCTGGGACGGTGAGCAGTGGACGCTCAACGGCCACAAGTGGTTCATCAGCAACGCCAGCACCGCCGACTTCATGATCGTGGTGGCGGTGACCGATCCGGACGCCGACCGGCACCGCCGCGCATCGCAGTTCATCATCCCGATCGACGCGACGGGCCTCGAGGTGGTCCGCGACATCGGTTCGATCGAGAATCCGCGTCCCCGCGACAACACGTACGGCTCCCACTGTGAGGTGCGCCTGCGCGACGTGAAGGTCGGGCAGGAAGCGATGCTCGGTGGCCGCGGTGAGGGCTTCGTGGTGGCGCAGATCCGGTTGGGGCCGGGCCGGATTCACCACTGCATGCGCTGGATCGGCCAAGCCTGCCGTGCCTTCGACATGATGTGCGAGCGCGCAACCTACCGATCGGCGCATGGCTCGGTGCTCGCCGACAAGCAGACGGTCCGCAACTGGATCGCTGATTCGGCCGCCGAGATTCAGGCCCTGCGCCTGATGACCCTGCACGCCGCGTGGCGCATCGACGAAGAGGGTACGTCCAACGCACGCAAGGACATCGCCCTCATCAAGTTCTTCGGCGCCCGCATCCTGCACGACGTCATCGATCGCGCGGTCCAGGTCCACGGTTCCCTCGGCTACAGCGCCGACCTGCCATTGGAGTTCATGTATCGGGCCGCTCGCGCCGCACGTCTCTACGACGGACCCGACGAGGTGCATCGTGACAGCGTGGCACGCCAGTACTTGAAGGCGTATTCCCCTCCCCCACAGCAGGTTCCGTCCGAACACGTCCCGACCCGACGCGCTGCCGCCATCGAGCGCTTTGCCGACCTGCTCGCCGAACAACCCTGATCGTCCACCACCCATAGTCAACGAAAGGTATCGAGAACACATGTCTCTCAACGGAAAGATCGCCATCGTCACCGGAGCCCATCAGGGCATCGGACAGGCCACCGCCATCCGCCTCGCCGCCGACGGCGCGCACGTCGCCGCCGCCGACCTGCAGGACTGCGAGGTCACCCTCAAGGAGATCGCCGAGGCCGGGGGTTCCGCCGAGGCGATCCGACTGGACGTCCGGGTCGCCGACGACTGGGCGTCGTCGGTGGCCGACATCATCGACCGGCACGGTCGGGTCGATTGCCTGGCCAATGTCGCGGGCGTGGTCAACATGATCAGCGAGGACTCGGTGGTCGGGCTCACCGAGGAGGCCTGGGACAACGTCGTCGGCACCGACCTCAAGGGCGTGTGGCTCGGTATGCGCGCGGTGATCCCGAACATGATCGAGGGCGGCGGTGGTCGCATCGTGAACATCTCGTCGATGGCCGCGCTGCGCGGATTACCCAATCTCGCTTCGTATTCCGCCGCCAAGGGCGGCGTCATCGGCCTCACCAAGCAGGCCGCCTACGAGTACGGTCCGCACAACGTGCTCATCAACGCGATCGCCCCCGGCACCATCGACACCCCCATCCTCGCCGACATCACCGAGGAGATGCGCCAGGCAAATGCCAACGCGCACATCGTCCGTCGGCTCGGCCGGCCGTCGGAGATCGCGTCGATGGTCGCCTACCTGATGCGCGAGGGCGATTTCCTCACCGGCGAGATCTACCCCGTCGACGGCGGCTGGGCGGCCAAGGGCAACTTCTGATCTCAGCGATTGCTGGGTTATCCCATACCGCTGCCTGAGGTGCGACGAGCAACAAACAACCGCTGCCTGAGGTGCGACGAGCAACAAACAACCGCTGCCTGAGGTGCAAGGAGCGCTAGCGACGAGCCTCGAAGGCCTGGTGAGACAACGATGTCCGCTCACCAGGCCTTCGACGCTCCTCGACTTCGAGACGCTCCCTGCTCGTACCTCGCATGGGGCTCCTCAGCCCGGCGGCTGCGCTCGTCGCACCTCAGGCAGCGGAAGAGAGTCGCGGAACGCACGACCAGCGAGACTGCGGCTTCAGCCGATCTCGATACCGTGCGCGCGCACGGCATCGAGCAATGCGGTCGGCCGCTGCGCCGGCGAGACGTCGTGCACGAGCGCGAACGCGCAACCGAGTTCGACGGAACCACCGTCGGCGACGTCGCTGTCGCCGACCATCAGGGCGTGTTTCGGTTCGACGCCGATAGCGTCGAGTGCCGCTTCGAAAATTGCCGAATCCGGTTTGATCGCACCGACTTCGTAGGACAGCGCGTACGTGCTGACGAGTTCGAACACTCCGTATTTGCGTAGCACCCGGCGCAGATCGAAAGCGATGTTGCTGACGACGCCCACCGGGATTCCGGCGGCGGACAACCCCTGCAGGACGGCGACCGTGTCGTCGAACGGCACCCACGAGTCGGGATCGAGGACCCGCTCGTACAGCGACACCGCGTGCTCGGGAACGGTGAGACCCGACTGTCCGAGCATCGCCAGATAGGCGCGGCGATGCTGTGCGGGATCGAGATCCCGGTTTTCCCAGGCGATTCGGTCGTCACCGGTGATGGTGTCGGGAACGCCGACCGGCTGCGTCATCTTCCGGATCAGTTCGGCCTGGGTGTCGACGTGCAGCGGGTCGCCGTGCTCGTCGTGCAGCCCGTCGAACCAGTCGTCGCGGGCCTCGAACCGGAACAGGGTGCCGGAGAAGTCGAACAGGACCGCCTGGGGAGCGCTCATCCGCCTGCGGTCTCCACGACGTCGGCGATCCGACGCGCAACCGAGTGCGCGGCGTCGGCGCTGGCCGCCTCGACCATCACCCGCACGAGTTGTTCGGTGCCCGACGGACGGAGCAGAACCCGTCCGGTGTCGCCGAGTTCCACCTCGGCGGCCACGACTGCCTGCTTCACCGATTGCGACTGCGCCACAGCGTGTTTGTCGCCAACTCGGACGTTGATGAGCTCCTGCGGGAGCACCGTGACGATACTCGCGAGATCGGCGAGACGCTTACCGGTGACGGCGATGCGTTCGGCAAGTAGCAAGCCGGTCAGGATGCCGTCGCCGGTGGTGCCGAACTCCGGGATCACGATGTGCCCCGACTGCTCACCGCCGAGGGAGTAGCCGCCGCGACGAAGTTCCTCGAGCACGTAGCGGTCGCCGACCGCCGTGGTCCGCAACTCGATCCCGGACTCGCGCATCGCGATGTGCAGACCGAGGTTGCTCATCACGGTGGCGACGAGAACGTTGTCGCGCAATTGGTTTCGCTCGCGCAGCGCGGTCGCGAGGATCGCCATGATGACGTCGCCGTCGACGAGTGCGCCGGTGGAGTCCACGGCGAGGCAGCGGTCGGCGTCACCGTCGTGGGCCAGGCCGAGGTCGGCGCCGTGTTCGAGCACAGCGGCCTGCAGCTTGTCCATGTGGGTGGAGCCGCAGTCCTCGTTGATGTTGATGCCGTCGGGTTCGGCGTGGATCGCGATGACGGTGGCGCCGGCGGCCTCGTAGATCTGCGGTCCCAGCGTCGATGCGGCGCCGTGCGCACAGTCGACCACGAGGGTCAGCCCGTCGAGCGGCTGCTTGATCGCGGCCGCGAGGTGACGGCCGTAGCGTTCACCGGCATCCGGCGCGTCGACGATCCGACCGACCGCGGCTCCGATGGGCCGGATGAACTCGTCGGCCATGGCGGCCTCGATCCGGTCCTCGACCGCGTCGTCGAGCTTGTGTCCGCCGCCGGAGAAGAACTTGATCCCGTTGTCGGGCATCGGGTTGTGCGAGGCGGAGATCATCACGCCGAAGTCGGCGCGGTAGTCCGCGGTCAGGAAGGCCACCGCAGGCGTGGGTACAACACCCACGCGGATGGCGTCGACGCCGGTCGCGGCGAGGCCGGCGCACACCGCCGCCTCGAGCATCTCGCCGGATGCGCGCGGGTCGCGGCCCACCACTGCCCGGGGGCGGGTGGTGGGTGCTTGCGAGTCTTCCTCGAAAACGACCGCGGCGGCCGAGGCCAGGCGCAACGCGAGCTCGGGTGTGAGCTCCGCGTTGGCCAGGCCCCGGACGCCGTCGGTTCCGAAAAGGCGTGCCAAGATCAGCGCTTGGAGTACTGCGACGCCTTGCGGGCCTTCTTCAGGCCGTACTTCTTGCGCTCCACCGCACGCGGGTCGCGAGTGAGGAAGCCGGCCTTCTTCAGTGCCGGGCGATCCTCCGGGGTGACCTCGATGAGGGCACGTGCGATCGCGAGCCGCAGCGCGCCGGCCTGGCCCGAGGGGCCGCCGCCGACGAGCTTGGCGTAGATGTCGAAGGACTCGGTGCGCTCGACGGTGACCAGCGGAGCCTTGATCAGCTGCTGGTGAACCTTGTTGGGGAAGTACTGCTCGAGCGAACGTCCACCGTTGAGGCTGAACTGACCGGTGCCGGGCATGAGGCGCACACGGACGACGGCCTCCTTGCGGCGGCCGACGGTCTGGATCGGGCGGTCGATGACGACCGGTCCGCGATCGGCCACAACCTCGGCGGCCGGGGCGGCGGTGTCGTAGTCGTCGGAAGCGGCTTCCACAGCCTCGACGCTCTCCACGGCCTGCTCGACGGCGGTCTCGGCGGCAGCGGTGTTGTCACCGGCTTCGGCCTGGGCCTCGGCAGCATTCTCCACGGCGGCCTCCACGGCCTCGTCGCTGATGTTCTCGTTGGTCACTGGGCCACCTGCTTGATCTCGAAGGGGACGGGGCGCTGGGCCGCGTGGGGATGGTTCGGGCCGGCGTACACCTTCAGCTTGGAAGCGATGGCACGACCGAGCTTGTTCGAGGGCAGCATGCCCTTGATGGCCTTCTCGACGACCCGCTCGGGGTGCGACTCGAGGAGCTCGGCGGTGGTGCGGGACTTGAGCCCACCGGGATGCCCGGAGTGCGTGTAGTTCAGCTTGCGCTCGGCCTTGTTGCTGGTCAGCACAACCTTCTCGGCGTTGATGATGACGACGAAGTCGCCGCCGTCGATGTGCGGCGCGTAGGTCGGCTTGTGCTTGCCGCGGAGCAGGTTCGCGCTCTGCACGGCGAGGCGGCCGAGCACCACGTCGGTGGCGTCGATGACATGCCACGCGTGCGTGATGTCACCGGCCTTCGGGGTGTAGGTGGGCACAGTTGTCCTCAACTCTTGTTGTCGTTTGCTACTGGTCGGGCGCATCGGCGGCAGGGATTCCGGCGACCAGCGGGGACCCGGAGCTACTTTTACCTGCGCACACAAGGCGAACAGGTGCCACGCACCAGCGATCCAGAGTACGGGAACGCCAGGTCCGGGGTCAAAACGCGGCCACCCCCACGCTGATCGAGCCGACTCCGAGCCCGGTCCCGCTGATCGAGCCGACACCGAGCCCGGTCACGCTGATCGAGCCGACACCGAGCCCGGTCACGCTGATCGAGCCGACTCCGAGCCCCTGGGCGAGGCGTCGTGTCGAGATCACTGTGGATAACTCACACCCCGAACTCCGCCGAACAATTCTTGTCGTACCCCCATGCGATAGTGAACACATGTTCGAACCGGGGCGGGACACCAGCGAGGCCACCCTGGCCGACGCGGGTGAAACCGACCTGGCCACAGCAGCTTCGGCGTTCACCCGGATCGAGTTCGAGGTGATGGCCCGCAAAATCCTGGCCGCCTACCACCTGGGCCGCAAAGTGTTCGACCGCGTGCAGGCCGCCGATTCGGACCGGTATCGCAAACGCATGCCCGACAAAGCCGCCCTGCGCGAAGTCTCCCTGCATTTCGCCGTCCCCCCGGCGACGGCCGGCCGGTGGATGACCCTCGGCGCTTTGCTGCAAGACCTCCCGCAAGTACGGGCAGCGTTCCTCGCCGGGGATCTGTCCGAATCACGGGCATCGCTGGTCGCGCACGCGGTGTGCGGCGTGGATGCTGAGCAACGGGCGGCTGCTGAGGAGGCCGCCCTGATCCTGGCGGCCGATGCGTCGACGAATGCGGTGCTCTCGGACAAGTTGGATGAACTGGTGATCGCGCTGGACCCCTTGGCGGCGGCCGAGGTGCGGGAAGAGTTCGCCGAACGCTACCAAGACGTCCGCTTCTCCAAAGCCCCGTACGGGCAGGTCGCCATCTCAGCCACCCTCGGACTCGGCGACGCCCGCTACCTGCAATCCCGGATCACCGGACTGATCAACCACTACCTCTGCGCCGACGACCCGCGCCTGCCCGGTCAACAACGTGCCGATGCGCTGGTGGCCATCACCCGCGGCCGTACCGAGTTGGAGTGCCAATGCGGGTCAGACACCTGCGGTGCGCGCGCGAACCAGAAGCCTCACCCCGAACCCGAACCCGCCGACGACGTCACCGACATCGATATTGATGCTGACGTCGCTGCAAAGCCGGACGCTGCGCCCGCGAAACCCTCCACAGCGCTGGTACCGACCAAAGCTGCCGTCGTCGTTGTGACCGATGCGCCCACCCTGGCCGGTCTGACCGGGGAGATGGTGCCCTTCGTCCCCGGCTACGGCGTCATCGACCCAGCCCACGCCCGCGCACTCGCCACCGACGCCACCTGGACCGGCATGTACCGCGAAGCCCAACGGTTCATGCATCGCACCGATCCCACCGACCCCGACCCGCACGGGCGCATCACGATGCTGCGCGCCGGACGACCCCGCAAGGCCGGGCGTATCCACGTGCCCGCCCACCTCGACAGCAGCAGCGACAGTTCCGGCGCGATCCGTGTGTTGTCTCGCCCGCCGAACCCGAAGCCGATCGACCCCACCGGACACGGTGGGCTACCTGTACCCCCGGTCGGGGCGTTGGACTACGAACCAACAGACGCGCAGCGGCGCGCCATCGCGCTGACTGATCACCACTGCCGCGGACCCTACTGCGGCCGACCCGTGGCCGAATGCCAACTCGACCACGTACGGCCCTACAACCACGCCGACCCGATGGCCGGCGGCTGGACGATCACCGACGACCTCATCCCACTCTGCATCCCCTGCCACCAGTTCAAACACCTCGACATCTGGATACCCACGTTGGCCGAAGGACGCGCAGTCATCTGGCGACACGCCACCACCGGCAAAACCATCATCACCTGGCCGTAGGCTCTCGTGGTCGCCAATGCTGTTGGGTTGCTTGCCCTTCGAGGCCCTCGGCCAGCGCCTCGGGCACCCTTCGAGACGCTCGCATGCTCGCTCCTCAGGGCGGCGCCTCAGGGAGCGGAATGGCTCGACGCCACTAGCAGCAAGTCGGGGCGGCTGACGGATCTGTCGTCCGAACAGTTGTATCGGCCGCATCGCGCTGCGTCCCGGTCAACGGATTCCTAGACTTCGCGCATGTCGACAACCTGGCGATGGTTGGTCCCCTTCGTTTTGGCGACGCTGGTGTTCAGCGCGTGCTCGTCGATCGATGGCGAGAGCTCGCCCGAGTCGGGCGACGTGGTGGCGCCGGCCGCGGTACCGACAGTCGTCGTGGTCGATGCGTCGGAGTCGATGCTGATAGAGGACGCGCCAGGTCCGCGGTGGACCGCCGCACGCGCGGCGGTCAAGGCTCTCGTCGGTTCGCTGCCGCCGGGGACCGAGGCGGGCGTCGTCGTGTTCGGCTCGCAGCAGTCGGCGAAGACGACCACGCAAGCTCAGGGCTGCCGGGACGTGCGGGTCGTGGTCCCGATGGGCAAGGTCGAACCGTCGTCGGTCGACGCCGCCCTGGGCGCACTCACCCCGCAGGGCTTCACGCCAATCGGCGATGCCCTCACCGAGGCGGCGAAGTTGCTGCCCGACACCGCATCGTCAATGGTCCTGGTGTCCGACGGCGAGTCCAACTGTCAGCCCGATCCGTGCGCGACCGCCCAAGCCATTCGCACGCAACATCCGAACGTCACGATCAGCGCCGTCGGATTCAAGACCGACGCACCGTCGCTGCAGTGTGTGGCCCAACAGGGCGGCGGAGTATTCCTGACCGCCGACAACGCCGCACAAATGACTGCGCGTCTGGCAGCCGCGCAGAACGCGCAGGCCGCACGGTCGAGGTTGTCGCCCAACGGCCAGGGACAGGCCACGATCGGCGACTCAATCGACACCGTCGCCGGCAAGGTGCCGGGCTTCCCGCGCACCGGCACCCGAGACGGCGACCGCACGATCATCGTGTGGGAGAACTGCACCTACGTGTTCGACGCGAGTGGGACGCTGGTCGAGATCGCGCCCGGGAATCCGCCTGGCGCGTCGGGCGTCACGATCGACGGTGTGACAGCCGGCAGCGCGGGGTCGCGGGCGGTCGAGCTGTACGGGCAACCTCGCTCCGACAGCGACCACACGGCAGTCTTTGTCGCAGACGAGGCGGCCGGAACCGCTTACCAGATCGGCTATTCCGGGGCCGACGCGATCGCGGACGGTACCGTCCGGTCGGTGGTGCTGTGCCACTGCCTGCCGAGCAAGGCGCCGGCGACTCCTCCCGTGCTGGGCCGGGCGAACTACGAGCAGTACGCGGTTGGCTTCGGCACAGAGAGACCGAACGGCATCTCGTTCGCATCGACCGCGTCGAGCACCATCAGCGACATCGTGTGGGAGTCGTGGGGCGGGCCGGAAGCGATCGGCGTAGGGAGCAGTCAACAGAACGGGCCGGACGAGCCGAAGACTCCGGATTGGTTGCTCGCCACGGATCTCGGCTGGTGCAACGACGTCTGGACATACCGCTCGGTGCGCCGCGCGTCGTCACGCGCGGGACTGGCCACCTCGGACTTCGTGGTGGACATCTGCCAAGGGAGCCGCGCTGAGCCGACGAACGATTCGGTGACACTGAGCCCCACCAGCCTGCTGACCTTCGGCGGTGCAGGCGGGGTGTACATCGGCGATCCGTCGTCGAAGATTCCGAACACCTACGTCAGCAAGACGGTGGTCACTCAGGGCCTCTACCCACCCGGAACCCAACTGTTCTTCTTCCGCCCGCAGAACTCCAATCAGTACAGCGCTCAGGTCAGGGCTGACCCCGATGGCACGATCGCAGCCTTCGACTGGTTCGCCACCGACAAGGGCGTGCAACTCGGTTCGTCACGCGCAGACGTCAGACAGGCGTACGCCGGCTACCCCAGGGGCACCTGCCGTACGTCGTCGGTCGACGGGACCGCAGATTTCTTCCTCGAGCCCAGCACGGGACGCTACGTTGCTGCGGTTTTTGACACCGACGGCCGCGTGACGTCCCTCAGGGCGCGGACTGGGTTCACCGACGGACAGCACTGCCCGTTCGAGTGATGCGTTCTTCTCACCGCGGCGCGATCACCGCGGTCCGCACCGCTTGCTCGCATTCGGTGTCGACGGGTTCGGCCGCGTTACCCGGCTGACAGCCGATGGACACCTGCAGCCCGTCGTCGACGATGACATACCAACGGATCGCGCTTCCCGACGCGGGCTCCTCGCGGTAGCTGATGACGTCGCGTCCGGCGAATCGCGTCGACGGGGAGAACTCGGTGACCACGTCGTCGCCGCGCTGCCGCATCCGGTTGCCCAGGCTGGTCGCCACCGAGGACAGCGTCGAATCGCTCCGTACGCGCGTCTGGATGAGGAGGATCCGCCGCCCGTCCTCGGCCGACACGAACAAGGTCCGCGACGTGGACGGGTCGGCGCGTGTGCCGCTCGGGGTGGGTTGCGCGGTCTGCCGCCAACCTCCGGGCACCGTCAGGGTGGTGCGCCCAACGACCACCGACCCTGGTTCCACCTCCCGCGTCTGCTCGCGGTGCGACGCCATACCCACCGCCACCACACCTGCCGCGGCGAGCACTGCAACCACCGCAGCCGCCACGAGGATCGCCGTGCGAGGACGGGTCGATCGTGCCGGAACCGCGAGCGCCGGCTCGGCCGCATCGGAGTGCGGACGAGCGGCCCCTCCCGTCCGTGCGCCGTAGCGCAGCACCAGGCGAGGCTCGGCCGGTACGACCCGCCCCGCAACGGCATGCGCGGTGACGACTTCGACCGCGGCATCCACATCGGCCGGGTCGGCACCATCGACGAACACGGCCTCGACCGCGTCGTCGATGATCGACATCACGCCGGCCTGCCCATCGGCAGGGTCGAGCACCGCACTGCGCTCAACCATCCACCCGGAACTTGCGCGGCGCAGGATCGCCACATCCCAGCCCGGCTTCGGCGGCCGGACCGGGTCGACAATCGGGTGCGGCACGTGCGTGGTCTCGACCACCGCGCACCTGCGGACGGCTGGGTCGCAGTGACTTCGCGCGATCAGAATCGCTCGCGGCACGAGAGATACGACACGGCCATAGGCACCGACCTCCGACAGCACCGACGCCCGGCGCGGACCCCACGTACTCGGATGCCCGACGATCAGGGGCGCAGCCGAGTCCACTCCGCCGATCGCAGGTCCGAGTTGGTGAAACACCATCCGCCATGCCTGACGGACGGGCATGGTTCCGGAAGCCGTACGCACGGTGGGTGAGTCGACCGCATCGAGGATCTGACCGACGTCGGCAAGCACCGCACCCGGTGTCCTCGACGAGGTGACCCGACCGTAGCCGAGGTCGATCACGACGGACGGATCGGCAACCCTCTTCCCGGGTATCGCCTGCGTCATCACGTGACTCATTCGACCGGCGCCGTATACGCGATCTGGATCATCTCCTGTGGCCGGCTGCGCGAAATGAGTTCGCCGCGGCCAGGAATGAGGTTCTGCATCCGGGCCCGGCCGATGATGTACCCCTCGTCCCGGTCCCCGCTCATCAACAGCACATCGGACGACAGATCCTTGAGCCGCGCGATCAGCGGGTCGAACAGAGCCCGCCCCGCTCCACCGGACCGTCGGGCGAGCACGATATGCAGGCCGATGTCGCGGGCATGCGCAGCGAGGTCGACGAGGGCCAGCATCGGGTTGCCCGACGCAGTGGCGACCATGTCGTAGTCGTCGATGACGACGTACACGTCCGGGCCCTCGTACCAATTACGCTCGCGCAGTTGCTGGACCGTCAGATCCTCCGGCGGCAGCCGCTCGGACAGATAGCCGGCCAATTGCTGCATCATCACTGCCGCCCGCTCGGCCGAACTCGCGTAGCCGGCCAGATGATCACCGTCGATGACGCCGAGCATGGTGCGTCGATAGTCGACGAACACGATCCGCGCCTGGTCGGGTGTCGCACCCGCGACGAGACCCGTCACGATGGTTCGCAGGAGATTCGTCTTGCCGTGTTCGACGTCGGCGAACGCCATGAAATGCGGCTGGGTTCCGAAATCCAACACCACCGGGGCGAGCTCGAGCTCCCCCACACCGATGGCAACCTGGTTGGGACGCAGCGTGATTCCCGCGGACTCGACCGCAGCAACCACCACCTCGGCGCCGATCTCGGTACCGAGTTTGCGGACCGGCATCGCCGCGCGTGCCGGATAGGCCGCACACAGTTTCTCCACGGCCTGGGCCACCCCGGCGGGCAAGGACTCGGCCGTCGAGACACCGTCGAGCCGCGGCAGGGCCATCAGCATGTGCAACTCTTGCGCGGTGAGCCCGCGCCCTGGCCGGTTCTGTGGCACCAATTGCGCAGCCCGACGGCCCATTTCGGAGTCCATCGGATCACCGAGACGCAACTCGAGTCGGCTGCCGATGAGATCACGCATCGCCGGACGCACCTCGGCCCATCGCGACGCGGACACGATGATGTGCACGCCGTAGGACAGACCCTGGGCGACGATCACGTTGATCTGGTCTTCGAGGGACTCGAATTCGTTGCGCAGCACCCCGATTCCGTCGAAGACGAGGAAGACGTCACCAAATCGGTCCTCGGCGAGCGGATCGGCCGGATCGAGGAGCCCGGTCGCGAACCACTCGGCGCGCCGAGTGCGATAGTCGCGCATCGACTCGATTCCCAACCGCGCGAACAGAAGCTCACGAGCCCGGACGATCGCAGCCACCTCGGCGACCGTGCGTCGTACCGCATCCATGTCGCCGCGCGTAGCCACGGAGCCGACGTGCGGCAGTCCCGCGATACCGGCGAGACTGCCACCACCGAAGTCCAAGCAGTAGAACTGAACCTGCTCCGGCGTATGCGACGCCGCCGCCGACATGATGAGCGCGCGCAGCGTTGTCGATTTGCCCGACTGTGGCCCACCGACGACCGCGACGTTTCCGGCGGCGCCGGACACATCGATGACGTACTGGTCGCGTCGTTGTTCGTAAGGCCGGTCGACGATGCCGACCGGCAGCGCCAGATTCCCCACCGCCGCAGGCCGAGTCCAATCGCGCGGACCGAGGAGTTGGTCGATGGTCGGCGATTCGTCGAGCGGAGGCAGCCACACCTCATGTGCGGGCGGCCCGCTGCCCGCCATCCGGCCTACCAGGGTCTCCAGCAGACTCGGTACCGCCACCGCAGACAACCCAGCGGGCGGCTCTTCGTCGAGAAGACTTGCCGCGCGATCGAGCAGCGACTCGGTCGGTGACATGCGGCCCGCTCCCGGCGGTGACATATCGTCGCAGGGCACGGGCAGTGCCGTGAACACCTTGAGGTGACCCTGCGGCACGGAAGACGCCGGGGCCGGTTCGGAGGCGGCATCCGCCGAGACGGGCGGATGATACGGGCCGGACACGTAGGAGGTGTTGAATCGCAACGGCTCCGACGAATCGCACTTGAGGTACGCCGAACCCGGCACGCTCGGCAGGTGGTAGGCGTCGGGTACTCCCAACACCGTGCGGGACTCGTTGGCGGAGAAGGTCTTCAACCCGATGCGGTAAGACAGATGCGAATCGAGGCCGCGCAGCTTGCCCTCTTCGAGTCGTTGTGACGCCAGCAGCAGGTGGATGTGCAACGACCGTCCCAACCGGCCGATGGCGACGAACAGCTCGGCGAAATCCGGCTTCTGCGAGAGGAGTTCAGAGAATTCGTCGACAACGATGAACAGCGCGGGCAGCGGCTTCAGCCGCACACCCGACGCGCGGGCGCGCTCGTAGTCGGTGACATTGGCGAAGTTGCCTGCCGCGCGCAGGATCTCCTGGCGGCGGTTCATTTCGCCCGAGAGAGCATCCTTCATCCGGTCCACCATCGAGAGTTCCTGCTCGAGGTTGGTGATGATCGCTGCCACGTGCGGTGCGGACTCGAGCCCGAGGAAGGTTGCGCCGCCCTTGAAGTCGACGAGTACCAGGTTGAGTTCGGATGGCGAATGGGTGGCCAGCATCGCCAGCACCAGGGTGCGCAGAAACTCCGACTTACCCGAACCGGTTGCGCCGATACACAATCCGTGCGGCCCCATGCCGCCGTGTGCGCTCTCCTTGATGTCGAGTTCCACCGTCGTCCCGGCCGGCGTATAGCCGATGGGTACGCGCAGACGCTCGCGACCAGATCGTCCCCGCCAGCCGATGTTCGGGTCGAATCGCGATGCATCGGAAATCCCCAGCAGCGCTGGGAGACCCGGGTCGGTCGAGGTTACCTCCGACTCGAGATTGGCCATCGTGGCGGCGGTCGCCAAGCGGTACCGCGCGAGCCGACGCGCGATGGCTTCGGCCTCCTCGCCGCTCATCGAGTCCATGTCGGCGAACTCCTCGACGCCGAATGCACTCCGTGCGGCGACGCGACCGTCACGAGCGACCAGTTGCAAGCCCCGTCGCGCGGCCAGACCGTCGTCAGGGGCGGTGAGGTCGATGACGGTGACGCCCTCCGTCCCGGCGTCGTTGATCAGCCGCTCGTCGCCGGTCACATAGCCGTCGTCGATGATCACCACCAGGTGCGCCCGCCCGGCCGACGGGGGCGCCGACCGGCTGAACCTGCCGCGCTCGAGCAGGTCGGCCGCCAACGCGTTCTCCAGGTCGACCAACGACGGATAGACCATCCGCGCCGCTCCGACACCATCGCGCAGGGTCGGATGTGCAACGTGCGGTAGCCATTTCGCCCAGTCCCACACCTCCCCCGCCGGATCGCCGGTCACGATGCCCACTCGCAGGTGATCCGGGCCGTGGAAGACGCACAGTTCGAGGAGCATCGCGCGGACCAGGGTTCGTGTCTCCTGTCGCGCTCCTTCGATGTTCACCGCGGGAAAGCCCCGCAGCGAGATGGCCGTGGGTAGCCGATGCACCACCGAGTGCGTGCGAACGAAACGGCGGAGCGCGACCATCGAGACCGGCTCGATGTCCTCGAGAGGACCGGTCTCGGGTGCCATCAGCCGCGTCGCGAGCCGCTGCGACCCCACGCCGACCCGGGCGTGCACGAAGTCGGCGTCGTTGGGCCGGCGCTCCCACATTCGTCGGGTCCCGACCACACTCGGCAGTACCGTCGGGTCGGGGTGACTCCAACTGAGTGCTGCGCGCTGCTTGTCGACCGTCTCGAGCACCTGCGCGCGCATCTGACCGAGGTAGCGGAAATAGTCTTTGCGTTCCTCGTTGAGTTCGGCCGCGCGTTTCGGACCACCGCGTCCACCGGCAGCGAACATCCCGAACATCGACATCACCATCATGAGCGGAAACATCATGAACAGCGGGTTGGACAGGATGTTGCGTCCGCCGGTGACGAACATCAGCGCGAGCATGCCGACCACGGCCACGATCATGACCACCGGCAACAGCTTGACCAGGAGACTGCCGGGCACGACGCGCGGAACGTCCGGCGGAGCCTGGATGTTGACTTCTCCGCCCGGAGTTCGTGGCGGCGTGATGCGGGGTCGTCGAACGAACCCCTCGGTCGTCGTCACCATCACGCCTCCCCCTGCCGATCCAGCAACCCCGCATGTGCATCGTCCCCAGCTTGTGCATCCTCCGCAGTGGACTGCGCCGAGGTTGGTTATGTTAGCGGTTCAACTGTTCGGGGAGGATCACCTGATGACGCCTGTGGACACACACCTGGCGATCGAACCCGCGCTCGTCCGGGTATCTGTACTGGGCGGCAACACCCAGCTGGATGTGGCGTTGCCTGCCGCCGTCCCGATTGCCGCCCTGATGGGTGACCTCGTCGCGCAGATCGAGTCGCGCAACCCTGCGCGGCGCGACCCCGACCATCCGGACACCGAGGCGTCTGCCGGGGGCCGCCCGCACGACCGGCAGAACCGCTGGACTCTCGCTCTGGTGGGTCAGAACCCGTTGGCCCTCAATCGATCCCTGTCCGAGTCGGGAATTCGTGACGGGGATCTACTGCTACTCACATCGACACGGACGGGCGAGTCGCCGGTGTTGTTCGACGACGTGGTCGACGCGGTGGCTCGCCTCAACGAGTCCCGGTTCGTCAGTTGGTCGGCAACATCGGCGCGCCACGTCGGCTACGGGCTTGCGATTGTCGCGGCGGTCGCCGCTTCGGTGGTCCTGGGTTCGGTCCGCCGCACCGACGGCACCCTGTGGGTCGCCGGGCTCGGCGGGTTGCTGGCGATCACACTGATCACCGCTGCCACCGTCGTGTCGAGGTACTACCGGGACACATCGACGTCGACGATCCTCTCGCTGTGTGCGATGCCGGCGGTCTGCGTCACCGGCATGCTCATCACACCGGGCCAGTTCGGTGCGGCGCACCTGACTTTGGGGTTCGCGATGACGCTCGCTGCGGCGGTGGTCTCCTATCGGGTCACCGGGGCCGGACCCGCAACGCACAGTGCCGTCACGAGCGTCGCGCTCCTCGGATTGCTGGGATGCGGAGCACGAGTCCTGATCGAGGCGTCGGTGGCCGACGTCGCTGCGGTGGTGGCCGCCGTCGGTCTCCTGGTGCTCGCGCTCGCTCCACGGGCCACCATCGTGCTCGCCAAGTTGCCGCTGCCGCCGGTGCCGACGGCCGGCGCCCCCATAGACGTCGACGACCTCGAGCCGCGGCCGGCGATCGAGGGCATCGGCGCGATCGGCGCGATGGCGTTACCCAAGGCCGATGCACTCGAGAGCCGGTCGTATGTGGCGAACGCGTATCTGACGGGAATCATCGTCGGGGTCACCGCCGTCACCACCTGCGCCGCGATCCTCGCGGCAGCCCCGTACACCGGATTCAACGCAAAGACGACCGTTTTCGCGTTCATCATCGGCGCGGTGCTGTGCCTGCGCGGCCGCTCACACACCGATCTCATTCAGGCGGCAACCCTGATCATCGGCGGTGCTGTCACCGTGATCGCCGTGATCGCCGGACTCGCCTTCGGTGACGACCGGTGGCCGGTGGTGGGTTTCACGCTCGCCGTCCTGGTGCTCGCGGCATCGATCGTGTTCGGGGTGATCGCACCGAAGATCGCGTTCTCCCCCGTCATGCGCCGCAGCGCCGAGGTCCTGGAGTACGTGCTCGTCACCGCCATCGTGCCGCTGCTCCTGTGGATACTCGACCTCTACCGCATGGTCCGGGAGCTGTAGACGATGGCTCATCGGCGGCGGCGAAGCGGGACAGGTCTGGTGGCGCTGATCGCCCCAACCCTCTTCACATCGGCCCTCCTCGCGTCGGTCGCGATTCCCGCGGCGGCCATCACCCCACCGACGATCAACCCGCGGTCCCTCATCCGCTCGGCCCCCGTCGCCCCGCCCGAGGCCACCAGACAAAGTCACCTGTGCACCACCGCGATCTCCACGCGCGGATACCTCAAACCCAGTCCGGCACAGGCGATGATGAATCTCCCTGCGCTGTGGCGGTTCAGCCGCGGTGCCGGGCAGCGGATCGCGGTGATCGACACCGGGGTGACCCCGCACCCTCGCCTCGGGCGCGTGATCGCCGGCGGCGACTACGTGTCGACCGGCACCGGACTCGACGACTGCGACGCCCACGGCACGCTCGTCGCCGGCATCATCGCCGGGCGTCCGAGTAGCACCGACGCCTTCTCGGGTGTCGCTCCGGCAGCGACGATCATCGCCATCCGACAGTCGAGCGGCGCATTTGCGGCCAAGGATCGGCGCGGCGACGACAAGAATCCCGGTGTGGGTGCCGGTTTCGGAACGCTCCGCACCTTGGCACACGCCATCGTCCGCGCGGTGGATCTCGATGCGACGATCATCAACATCTCGCAGGTGGCCTGCGCGCCGACGGCAGACCAACTCGACGATCCCGCCCTGGGTGCGGCGGTCAAGTACGCCTACGACCACGACGTGGTGGTCGTGGTCGCCGCCGGCAACGTCGAGTCCAATGGCGCCTGCACGCCGCAGAATCCACCGCCCGCCGCCGACGATCAGCGGGGCTGGGGATCGGTCACCACGGTGGCCGCGCCCGCTTGGTTCTCCCCATTGGTTCTCGCGGTCGCTTCGGCCGACGCCGCCACGGGCGCACCGGTCTCCAACAGTCTGAACGGCCCGTGGGTGTCGGTGGCGGCGCCCGGCACCGAGATCGTCAGCCTCGACAGCGCCCGCGGATCGTCGAGGCTGGTGTCTGCCCAGCGAACACAGAACGGCCCGATCCCGTTGACCGGCACCAGTTTTGCCACACCATACGTGGCCGGGACCGCCGCGCTGATCCGCGCGCGATACCCGCAACTGTCCGCCCGCCAGGTGATGGATCGGATCATCCGTACCGCGCACGCCCCTGGCACCGGACACGACCAGCAGATCGGCCACGGGGTCATCGATCCGCTCGCCGCGCTCACCGCCGATCTTCCTGCGGGCGAACCCGATCCGAATGCGCCCGCGCCCATCGCGGCGCCGCAGGTGGCACCGGCGCCCGACCACACGGCCCGCAATGTGGCGATCGCGGGCGTCGGAGTCTGCGGGATCGTCATCGCTGCCGTACTGGCGATCGCCTTCCCGCACCGACGCATCAAACGACTCGATCCGGACGAATTCTGACGCGAAGAAGTACTCCCTTCGGCCTCCTGAACTGCGGAAACGCTGCAGTCCGAGGCGCCATCGGGCTGCGGAAGACCGCTTCGGCGACCTTGGCTCTTCCCGCTTCCACGATCGCCGACGACGTCGGCGGGTGGGACGCTGTTCCGAAGAGTCTTATGACCAGCGCTCTGACCTGGGGGGAACGCAGCCTGCGCGGAGGGTCGGTGCTCCGTACCTGAGCCGGCGGAGGGCGGAGACTCAGCGCGCGGTACGCGCCGGTCGCAACTCGCGGGGCAGCGCGAAGGTGAGGGTCTCGTTGGCGGTGTTGATGGTCTCGACGGAGTCGTAGCCACGTTCGGCCAGGTAGTCGAGCACTCCACGCACCAGTACCTCGGGCACCGACGCGCCCGACGTCACACCCACGGTGGTCACACCGTCGAGCCACGCGTCGTCGATCTCACGTGCGTAGTCGACGAGGTAGCCGGCCTGGGCGCCGTTCTGCACGGCGACCTCCACCAGGCGCACCGAGTTCGACGAGTTCTTGGAACCGACGACGATGACCAGCTCGCAGTGCGGCGCCATCGCCTTCACCGCGACCTGACGGTTCTGGGTGGCGTAGCAGATGTCGTCGCTGGGCGGGTCGGCGAGCAGCGGGAACTTCTCGCGCAGCCGCTTGACCGTCTCCATCGTCTCATCGACCGACAAGGTGGTCTGCGACAGCCAGATCACCTTGGACTCGTCGCGCACCGACACCTTCTCGACGCTGTCCGGGCCGTCGACGAGCTGGATGTGCTCGGGCGCCTCGCCCGCGGTGCCCTCGACCTCCTCGTGGCCCTCGTGGCCGATGAGCAGGATGTCGTAGTCGTCACGGGCGAACCGCTTGGCCTCCTGGTGCACCTTGGTGACCAGCGGGCAGGTCGCGTCGATCGTCCTGAGGCTGCGCTGAGCTGCCGTCTTGTGCACTTCCGGGGACACGCCGTGCGCGGAGAACACCACGATGGCGCCCTCGGGCACCTCGTCGGTTTCGCTCACGAAGATCGCACCCCGATCGCTCAGGGTTTCCACCACGTGGCGGTTGTGCACGATCTCCTTGCGGACGTAGACGGGCGCGCCGTGCTTGTCGAGTGCACGTTCCACGGTCTCCACCGCACGGTCGACCCCGGCGCAATAGCCGCGCGGCTCGGCGAGCAGAACACGCTTCGAATCACTCATGGATTCCAGGGTACGGGCTGAACGCCCCGCGGTTGGATACACATGTTGGATGCACGCTGATGTGATGGCAGAGTGTTGGCATGGTTCGCGCACCGTACCCGGCCCGTATCGCCGCTGGACTGATCGTCACGGCCATCGAGGAGACCCGCAAACTGCCCACGCTGCTGGTGACCCTGCCGATGACGGCGGTCAGCCAGACGCTGCAGGCGGGCATGCGCGCGCAACAGAACATAGCCGAGCTGGCCATCAAGGGCGACGCCGCTCTCGAGATGCTCTTCGACAAGCCCGACGAACAGCCTGCATGGGCGCATTTCGACGAGGACGACGCCCTCACCGCACAGACCGCGACGCCCATCGAGACCAAACCGGCCAAACCCAAACCCGCTGCGGAGAAGCCCGCGAAGAAGACCCCGGCAAAGAAGACGCCCACCAAGAAGCCGGCCGAGCCGACCACCCCCGAGCCCGCGACCGATGAATCCGCCACATCGCCGGATGGTGACGCACCCGCCGCCGGCCGGTTCGCGCTGTACAGCTCCGCACCCGACGATGTGATCAGTTCCACACCCGAGCCCGCGAAGAAGCCCGCAGCAGCAGGTAAGTCGGCACCCGAGGTCGTCGAGTACATCGAGTACGACGGCCTCACCCTCGCGCAGCTGCGTGCCAAGCTGCGCTCGGTGAGTTCCGACGACCTCCAAGCGCTCGTCGACTACGAGAAGGCCAACCGCAATCGCGCGCCCTTCGTGACGATGCTCGACAACCGGATCGCCGCGCAGAACAAGCGTCACTCCACCACGTGACCTCCTCGCCGAACAGCGCCGAGCACCCCTGGCCGGTTCGGACCGTCAACACCAAGATCGCCGACTGGATTCACCGGCTCGGCCAGATCTGGGTCGAGGGGCAGGTCACCCAGATCAGTCGGCGTCCCGGCACCCGAACCGCCTTCATGACCCTGCGCGACCCGGCCGCCGACATCTCCATCTCCGTCACCTGCAGTCCGGATCTGTTGGCGCGCACCGAAGTTCCGCTGACCGACGGGAGTCACGTCGTCGTCCTGGGCCGCCCGAGCTACTACACCGGACGCGGCACCATCTCGCTGCGCGTCAGCGACATCCGACCGGTCGGCATCGGCCAACTCCTGCTCCGGATCGAACGTCTGCGGCAACTCCTGGCCGCCGAAGGCCTCTTCGACCGTCGGCTCAAACGGCCACTTCCCTTCTTACCCAAGAGCATTGGCCTCATCACCGGCCGTGCCAGCGCAGCCGGACGGGATGTCGTGGCGGTGGCGACGCAGCGTTGGTCGGCGGTCCGCTTCGAGATCCGCGACGCACCAGTCCAGGGCCCGACCGCCGTCGCGGCCATCCTCGGCCAGCTCTCCGCTCTCGACGAGCACCCCGACGTCGAGGTCATCATCATCGCCCGCGGCGGCGGCAGCGTCGAAGACCTGCTGCCGTTCTCCGACGAGGCGCTGCTGCGCGCGGTCGCCGCCTGCACCACCCCGGTGATCTCCGCGATCGGCCACGAGCCCGACGCCCCGCTCCTCGACCTCGTCGCCGATGTGCGGGCCGCGACCCCCACCGACGCCGCCAAACGCGTGGTGCCCGACGTCGACGCCGAGCTCGCCGCAATCGCCACGTTGCGCCGACGCAGCGCGCACGCCCTGCGCAACTGGGTGCGCCGCGAAACCCACATCGTCGAAGGCCTGCGCGCCCGGCCGGTGCTGGCACGCCCGCACACGCTGATCGATGCCGAGGCCGCAGGTGTTGGCGACCTGCGTCGCGCTCTGCGGCGCGACATCGGCCGGCTAATCGATATGCAGGACCGCCGCGTCGACCACCTGTCGGCACAACTCGGCACACTGGGACCGGCACAGACACTCGCCCGCGGATACGCGGTGGTGCAGCGCACCGACGTGCCCGCCGGTTCGGCCCCGCAGATCGTCACCGATGCGACAGACATGCCGCCCGGCGCGAAACTGCGGATCCGCGTCGCCACCGGCGCTGCACGGGCAACCGTGAACGGGCCCGCCGACGGAAAGAACTCGAACAAGGGAGACGATTCGTGAGCAGCCCCGACGACGAACGCGTCCCGGTCGAACAACTCGGCTACGAACAGGCACGCGACGAACTCGCCGAAATCGTCGCCACCCTCGAACACGGTGGACTCGATCTCGACGAGTCGCTGGCCCTGTGGGAACGCGGCGAGGCCTTGGCCACGCGTTGCGAACACCACCTCAGCGGCGCACGGGAACGCATCGAAGCCGTTCTGTCCCAGGGCGATCCCGAAGAGGACTGACCTCAGCTCAGTGCCGCCCGCTGCCCCGCGTCGGTCATCCACAACACGGCGGCCGCGGCCCGGCATCGCGCGCAATCTGGCGGAACAGCGACGCTTCCGGCCGGCCGCTCGGTCACCGCTACCCGGACCGGTATCGCCGTCACCATCGGGTCGATGGTGACATTCGTCAGGTCTGGGGTGAGGCCGTGGCCTTCGGCGGGGGCGAACGGCACCACTGCCGCGATCACCACCACCATGAGAGCGGCCACCTGGACCCCGCGCAGCCAGAGCACTCCGATCCATCTCGAGTCATTCATCATGGCGCGCCTCCTTGATAGGAAACGCTATGGATCCGGAGCCACTACCTCACGAGTAGCGCACTACTCGAATTCGGGTCATTCGAACGACAGATGTGCGCGGGGTCACCGCAGATGTGGCCATTCATGTGCAGGTATCGCTACCCGCGACGCGGAAGCGGCTGTTGCGTGAGGGTCGCGGTCGCCAGTTGCTCCATGTCCGCGTCGGAGCCACGCGAGAGCACCGCGATCCGCACGTCACCGAGATCGGTGATCCAGAACTTCTTCTTCTCGCCCGTCGAGTACGTCACCCAGGTGCGACCGGCGACTTCCCGGGTGCCACCCGCGGTCACGGCGTCGTAGCCCTCGTCGCCGCGCAAGTAGCCGATCAGGGACTCCTCGGATGCATCGCTTTGGGTCAACTGCACATAGGCACCGTTGGCGCTCACCCATCCGGCCGTGCTGACACGATGCCCGTCGACCGACGGCGCCGAACCAGAATTGGGCTTCCACGACGACGGCATGACCGGCAGACGAATCGGGAACGGCATGTCCGCCGCGTCGGCCTTGAGCGCGTGCTCCACGTCGAAGGCCTGCGTACGGTCGTCGTCGGCGCGGCCGGTGAGCCCCACCGAGCAGTTGCCGGAGACGATCGCGACGAACGCGCAGATCGCCAGCAGCGGGATCAGCGACCAGATCATGTCCTTGCCGCTGGTCAGATACCGCGGTTTCTGTGCCATGCCCCGAGTATCCCACTGAGGCAAATCCCACTGCGGCCGACACCTCTGACCTCGGCGGGGTCGCCGACCGAACGTCCGGCGTGACATGCAAGGATGGGAACCAGAGCACCGTCGCCGACGCCGAGGAGTCGAGTACATGTCCACGAGCACCAATCAGGCACCAGATCGCAACCTCGCCATGGAATTGGTTCGGGTGACCGAGGCGGCGGCCCTCGCGGCCGGGCGCTGGGTGGGCCGCGGCGACAAGAAGGGTGGCGACGGCGCAGCGGTCGACGCGATGCGCGAGCTCCTCTCCACCGTATCGATGCGCGGTGTCGTCGTGATCGGCGAGGGTGAGAAGGACGAGGCCCCGATGCTGTTCAACGGCGAAGAGGTCGGCGACGGCGACGGACCCGACTGCGACGTGGCGGTCGATCCGATCGACGGCACCACCCTGATGGCCGAAGGCCGCCCGAACTCGATCGCCGTCATCGCGGTCAGCGAGCGCGGCACCATGTACGACCCGTCCGCCGTCTTCTACATGGACAAGATCGCCGTCGGACCGGAAGCCAAGGGCGCCATCAACATCGACGAATCCATCGAGTGGAACGTCAACTCGGTCGCCAAGGCCAAGGGCATCGACGTCGCCGACATGACCGTCGTCGTGCTCGACCGCCCGCGCCACGCCGACCTGATCGGCGAGATCCGGCAGGCCGGTGCCAAGATCCGCCTCATCTCCGATGGCGACGTCGCGGGGGCCATCGCAGCGGCCGGCGACTACTCGACCGTCGACATGCTGATGGGCGTCGGCGGCACCCCCGAGGGCATCATCACCGCCGTCGCGATGAAGTGCATGGGCGGCGAGATCCAGGGCAAGCTGTGGCCGAAGGACGACGCCGAGCGCCAGAAGGCCATCGACGCCGGACACGACCTCAACCGCGTCCTCACCAACGACGACCTGGTGGCCGGTGAGAACTCCTTCTTCTGCGCGACCGGCGTCACCAACGGCGACATGCTGCGCGGCGTGACCTACCGTCCCGGCGGCGCCACCACCCGTTCGCTGGTCATGCGGTCCAAGTCCGGCACCATCCGCCGCATCGAGGCCGTACACCAGACCACCAAGTTGCGCGAGTACGCACGCCTCGATCTCTGACCCGATTTAGTGAGCCTGGGCTCACCAGGAGCGCCGCACGACGCGGCGATACGATTTCCTGGTGAGCAAACCAGCCCTTGCTCCGGAGTTCCGCTATGCCGATTTGCTGCCCTCCGGCGCCGATGACACGCCCTATCGCCTGATCACGACCGACGGTGTGTCGACCTTCGAGGTCGACGGCCAGAAGTTCCTGAAGGTCGAGCCGCAAGCACTGCAGAAGCTGACCGCGGAGGCGATGCACGACATCAGCCACTACCTGCGGCCCGCCCACCTCGCGCAGTTGCGCAAGATCATCGACGACCCGGAGTCGTCGGGCAACGACCGCTTCGTCGCGCTCGACCTTCTCAAGAACGTCAACATCTCGGCCGGCGGTGTGCTGCCGATGTGCCAGGACACCGGCACCGCCATCGTGATGGGCAAGAAATCCGAGGGCGTGCTGACCGGCGCCGACGACGGCGAGTGGATTTCGCGCGGAGTCTACGACGCCTACACCAAGCTGAACCTCCGATACTCGCAGCTGGCGCCGCTCACGACGTACGACGAGAAGAACACCGGCACCAATCTGCCTGCGCAAGTGGAGATCTACTCCACCCAGCAGGGACCGAAGGGCCCGGAGTACAAGTTCCTGTTCATGGCCAAGGGCGGCGGTTCGGCCAACAAGTCGTTCCTGTTCCAGGAGACGAAGGCGATCCTGAATCCCAAGCGGCTCTTGGAGTTTCTCGACGAGAAGATCCGCTCACTCGGCACCGCGGCCTGCCCGCCGTACCACCTCGCCGTGGTGATCGGCGGCACCTCGGCCGAATTCGCCTTGAAGACAGCCAAGTACGCGTCGGCCCACTACCTCGACACCTTGCCGACCGAGGGTTCGATGTCGGCGCACGGGTTCCGCGACAAAGAGCTGGAGGAGGAGGTCTTCAAGCTGACCCAGTCCTTCGGCATCGGGGCGCAGTTCGGCGGCAAGTACTTCTGCCACGACGTCCGCGTCGTACGCCTCCCCCGGCACGGCGCGTCGTGCCCGGTCGCGATCGCGGTGTCCTGTTCCGCCGACCGTCAGGCCCTCGGCAAGATCACCGCCGACGGCGTCTTCCTCGAACAGTTGGAGACCGACCCCGCGCATTACATGCCCGACGCCGGCGTCGCCGAGGACATCGAGGGCGGCGCGGTCGTCGACATCGACCTGAACCGTCCGATGCCGGAGATCCTCGCCGAACTGTCGAAGCACCCGGTCAAGACTCGACTGTCGCTGACCGGCCCGCTGGTCGTCGCCCGCGACATTGCCCACGCCAAGATCAAGGAACGCCTCGACGCCGGTGAGCCGATGCCGGACTACCTGCGCGACCACCCCGTCTACTACGCGGGCCCCGCGAAGACACCCGAAGGCATGGCGTCCGGATCGTTCGGACCCACCACCGCCGGCCGCATGGACTCCTACGTCGAGCAGTTCCAGGCTGCGGGCGGCTCGATGGTGATGCTCGCCAAGGGCAATCGCTCCAAGCAGGTGACCAACGCCTGCGACAGTCACGGCGGCTTCTACCTCGGCTCGATCGGTGGCCCCGCGGCGCGGCTCGCCCTGGACTGCATCAAGAGCCAGGAGGTCATCGAGTACCCCGAGTTGGGTATGGAGGCGGTGTGGAAGATCGAGGTGGAGAACTTCCCCGCCTTCATCGTCGTCGACGACAAGGGCAACGACTTCTTCACCGACCCCGGTGGCGCAGTCACTGTCCCGCTGGGCGGAGTGCGGATTCGTTCCAAGGAGCGGTGAAGCAACGCCGTAGATCCGAGTCATCAGATGACTGAGATCTACGGCACTGTAGGGCATGAAGGGCATTGAGTTACTGCACCTGTGCACCCACGGTTGCTCAGGGCACGGGCCACCTTGCGGGCGGTCGAACACGGGCGGTCATAGACCTGCCCCCAGCCGATCCGCAGGGTGAGACGGTCGGCATCCACGGCCGCATCGAGGTCCCGCTCCAAGTCGCGGTCCCGTGCGGCGGGGCCGTCGTGATCGGCTCGGCCGTCCAATTCCACGACGAGACCCCACTCGGGGTAGTCGACGTCGCGGAATCCGCGGCGTCCAACGCCTGTCGGTGCTTGCCGCTGGGGATTCGGAAGACCATGCGCACGTTCGACTCTCAGAACATAACCGTGTTCGAGAACCGAGCACGTCCCGTCGCGGACATCCGCGAGTACCCCCTCCACGAGCGCACGCCTGCGCATCCGTGGCCGTCTGCTCATCGCGGCCAGCAATCGATCGACGGTCGTCCTGCGTGCCTGCACTGCGTCCGACAAGCAGGCGATCACGCGAAACTCCGACGACGCCGCCTCGGCGATGTCCAACACCGCCTCTTCAGGACGGAACCGTGGCGGATGCGCGTGCCACAGCACCTTCTCGTCCAGCCGTGATCCGTAGTGGACGACGATGCCAGGTCGTCGGGTGACGCGACGTTGACGGTCGACCGTGATGTGGATCAGCCCGTCGTCGAACTGACCGGGATCGCGCATTGCCGACGCATGACTGAGCGCGGCCGGGTGTGCGTCGAGCACCGCACCCCACGCCCGCTGCTGCCAGGTCATCGGCCCGGTGTGATTGACAAATGTGCCCGAGTACACGGGTGCCCATTCGCGACGACGAACTTTGCGCCGGATATATGGATCTGTGAATCCGCACTCGGCAACCTGCCGGCGAGCGATGACGCCATCCTGCGCACGGAGCAGGTTCTCCAGCCGCTTGCGATCTGGCGGTTTCGACGGTGCCGGCACATCGCACAGTGTCGCCGGGCATTCGGCGGAATAGCGCCCTCCGAGGACATCTGTGGACAACTTCGGTTCCCGCTGATCACTTGTGCCGTAGATCCACGCCACATGATGGCGTAGATCTACGGCACTGACAGGTCACCATATGCCACGGAGTACGGTCATAAGGAGACCCTTACTTGTTCGCGACCTTCGGAGGACCAGCGCACCATGACCGAGCAGCAATACCGCATCGAGCACGACACCATGGGCGAGGTCAAAGTGCCGGTCGACGCCCTCTGGCGCGCACAGACCCAGCGTGCAGTGGAGAACTTCCCCATCAGCCACCGGCCACTGGAGCGCACGCAGATCCGGGCGATGGGCTTGCTCAAGGCGGCCTGTGCCCAGGTGAACAAGGATCTGGGCTTGCTCGACGCCGACAAGGCCGACGCGATCATCGCCGCGGCCAAGGAGATCGCCGACGGTCAGCACGACGACCAGTTCCCGATCGATGTGTTCCAGACCGGGTCCGGGACCAGCTCCAACATGAACGCCAACGAGGTCATTGCGTCGATCGCCAAGGCAGCCGGGGTCGAGGTCCACCCCAACGACCATGTCAACATGTCGCAGTCCTCCAACGACACCTTTCCCACCGCCACTCACGTCGCGGCGACCGAGGCGACCGTCACCGACTTGATCCCGGCTCTCGATCACCTCCGACTTGCTTTGCTGGGCAAGGCAACCGAATGGCGCGAGGTGGTCAAGAGCGGCCGCACACACCTCATGGATGCGGTGCCGGTCACCCTCGGCCAGGAGTTCGGTGGCTACGCCCGCCAGGTCGAAGCAGGTGTCGAGCGGCTCACCGCGACCCTGCCGCGCGTCGGCGAGCTTCCGATCGGCGGCACCGCGGTCGGCACCGGCCTCAACGCACCGGCCGGCTTCGGCACCAAGGTGGTGGCCGCCCTGGTCCAGCTGACCGACGTCGACGCGTTGTCGTTGGCCAAGGACAACTTCGAGGCACAGGCCGCGCGCGACGGCCTCGTCGAACTGTCCGGACAGCTGAAAACCGTTGCGGTGTCACTGACCAAGATCGCCAACGACGTGCGCTGGATGGGTTCGGGTCCGCTCACCGGCCTCGGCGAGATCCACCTGCCCGACCTGCAGCCTGGCTCGTCGATCATGCCAGGCAAGGTCAATCCGGTTCTCCCCGAAGCCGTTACCCAGGTCGCAGCACAGGTCATCGGCAACGATGCCGCGGTCACCTGGGGTGGCGGCAACGGCGCGTTCGAGCTCAACGTCTACATCCCGATGATGGCGCGCAACGTGCTGGAGTCGATCAAGCTGCTGGCCAACGTGTCTCGCCTGTTCGCCGACCGCTGCATCACCGGACTCGGCGCCAACGAAGAGCGTCTGCGCACCCTGGCCGAGAGTTCACCGTCGATCGTCACGCCGCTGAACTCCGCGATCGGCTACGAGGAAGCGGCAGCCGTGGCCAAGCAGGCCCTCAAGGAGGGCAAGACCATCCGCCAGACCGTCATCGACCGCGGCCTCATCGGCGAGAAGCTCTCCGAGGAAGAACTCGACAAGCGTCTCGACGTCCTGAAGATGGCCAACCTCGACCGCGAACGCTGACATACTCCACACAATGGAGAGCTTTCCGACGGACTGGCAGACGGCATTGGTCCTCGTCGCCCACCCCGACGACCCGGAGTACGGCATGGCCGCGGCCGTCGATCGCTGGACGTCGGAGGGCAAACGCGTGGTCTATGCCCTCGCGTCCAGCGGGGAACAAGGTATCGAGGGCATGCCACCGGCCGAGGCCGGCCCGCTGCGCGAGGCCGAGCAGCGGGCATCGGCGGCGATCGTCGGAGTCGGCGTCGTAGAGTTCTGGGGCTTTCCGGACAGCGACATCCGCAACACCCCCGAGTTGCGGCAACGAATCACCCAGTGCATCGAAGATGTTGCACCGCAAGTGATCCTGTCGCTGTACGGTGGCCCGGAGTGGGCTCCGGGTGCGCCCAACCAGCGCGACCACATGGAGTTCTCGGCCGCCGTGCTCGATGCCTACGACGCCCTCGATCCCACGCTGCGGCCCGCATGGCTGTTCGAGAACGGACCACATCCGACGCACGGCGTCGACGTCGGAGAGCACGTCGATGCGGCGGTGGCCTCACTGGCCGCGCATGAGAAGTACCTGTCGGTGCTCGACCCGGACACCCCTGTGATCGATCAAGCTCGTCAACAGGTGGACATGATGACCCCGGTGCGCGACGACTTCGGCGGTTGTCGCGCAGCATGTTTCGAACTCAAGCGGAGTGCGCCATGACGTCGACGCCGCGGTGGTTCACCGACACCAAACCCGGCCACAGCGAGTGGTACATCGACCGATTCCGCACGATGGCCGCCGAGGGCGCCGATCTCGCCGGGGAGGCCCGACTGATCGACGCGATGGTGCCGCGAGGCGCGCACATCCTCGACGCCGGTTGTGGTCCGGGCCGGGTGGGCGCGTATCTGCACGACGCCGGACATCGGGTGGTCGGTGTCGACGTCGACCCCGAACTGATCGCGGCCGCCCAAGCAGACCATCCGGGTCCGCAGTGGATCGTCGCCGACCTCGCCCGTCTCGACCTCGGCGAGCACGGCATCACCGAACCCTTCGACGCGATCGTCTGCGCCGGCAACGTGATGGTGTTCGTCGCTCCCCGCACCGAAGCCGACGTCCTGCGTGCGCTCGCCCGACACCTGACGCCAGACGGGGTCATCGTAGTCGGCTTCCATACCAATCGCACACTCGCCCTCGCCGATTTCGACGCGGCAGTGGCCGACGCGGGGCTCCGCGTCGAGCATCGGTTTGCCACCTGGGACCTGCGCGCGTGGCACCCAGAGGCGGACTTCGCGGTCACCGTTCTGCGCAAGCCAAGTTCCGCTCCCTGAGTCACCCTACCGATGGCTGAGGTGCGAGCCTGCGAGCCTCGAAGCCCCTGGTGAGAGGACATTGTTGTCTCACCAGGCCTTCGAGGCTCGTCGCTAGCGCTCCTCGCACCTCAGGCAGCGGGGGTGATCAGCCGGCGGGAGCAGGTCAGTTGAGACTGCCCGCTCCGGCTCCCAATAGCGCCGGGACGAGGTTCATCAGCTGGGTCAGCAGACCGGTGAGGAGGTCGCCACCGGGTGCCGGCGTCGTCGAATTGCCCGACGGCGCCTTCTCGTTGACGCCGATGACGATGCGCGGCTTCTTCGCCGGGTCCAGCCACACGAGCGTCTTCTTCATCATCTCGCGTTCAATGGCTACGCAACCCATCGTCGGCTGATTGTCGGTGACGTGCAGGAAGATCGCCGACGCCTTGCCGGGAGTCCGCTGCGGGTTGTGTGCGATGTTGACCGCGTAGTCGTACATCGCGCCGACCTTGTACAGGTTCTCGCTGTCGCCGCCCGGCCCGTTCACCGACCGCACATGGGTGTTGTAGGTCGGCGACTTCATGTTGGAGTCCCACCAGTCCTGGGCGTCGGTCTTGAAGTACGGCATCTTGGTGCCGGGGTTGACCTGACGTCCGAATGCCTGGTCGAGAGCGAAGTTGCCCTTCGGCGTCCGGTAGACGTTGTCCTTGGGCTCTCCCATGCCGAGCGATCCCAGGAAGGCCTTGGTCGGGCCGATGACCGGCTTCCAGCTCTTGTCGGAGCCACGTTCGAAGGCGGTCAACGTGGCCGTCGTGTCTGCCTCCTTGGGAGCGCTCACCACAATCAGCTGGTTGGAGTCGCCATTCGCGCCGTTGCCCTCGGTGGATCCGAGCCCACCGGCCAACATGTTCAGCAGCCCGTCGAGAATGGGAATGCCCAGGCCAGGGGTCTGCCCGGTCGGCCCGGGGCTCGGCGGCGGCGTGGTCGTCGTTCCCGGCGCAGCAACGGACTGGCCGGCACCGACCGCGAAGGCGGCAAGCACCGCAATCACCATCAGCACCAACAGTCTCATTCGCCTCATCAGTAACTTTCGCACCACATCAGTGTGCCAGTGCGCAAGTGGCCGTGAGTCACGCGACGGTCACGGTGCGGTTTGGATAGGGTCAAGCGGACCTAGCTGAATTAGGTAACCCTAAGTACGCTGTCGGGCATGGGCGAACCGGTCGCACTCGGCGACATCCAAGAAACTCTCCTCATCCCCCTCTACGGTCGGGCGCTCGACGCCGGCAAGAAGAACAGCGTGCTGCACGATCGCAAGGCCGCCGAACTCGTCGACGCCATCGACTACGACTTCGCCAAGTTCCGCGGACCGTCGCTCGGCGGTTCGGTGACACGGGCGTCGATCTTCGATCAGTACGTCCGGGACTTTCTCGCCGAGCATCCCGACGGCAGGGTCGTCGATCTCGGGTGCGGTCTGTCGACGCGATTCCAACGACTCGACAACGGACGCGTGCGCTGGTTCGACCTCGACGTCGACGACACCATGGCACTGCGTCGAAAATTCTTCTCCGACTCCGACCGGTACACGATGCTCGCCGGGTCCATATTCGACACCGACTGGCACACAACAGTATCCGCGAACGACGGACTGGTGTTCCTGCTCAGCGAAGCGGTCCTGCTCTACTTCGACGCCGACGAGGTGACCGCCGTCCTGTCCTCGATCGCACGCGCATTCGCCGGCAGCAAACTCGCCATCGACACCGGCGGCAAGGCCATGATGAGCACGCAGGATCGCAATCCGGTGTTCAAAGCCGTTGCGGCACGGATGAAATGGGTGTGCGACGACCCGAGCACTCTCGAGTCGTGCGGGTTGCGGCTACTCGAATCACGCACCTTCGCGCAGCCGCAACCCGACGTCGCCCGTACCTGGCCCCCGTTGTACCGCTACGGACTGAAGGCCATCGGGTGGACACCCATGGTGAGCACCTACAAGCTCAACCTCTTCGAATGCACCCCGGCCTGATCACGCAGGCTCAGCTCGATCGCGCCCGCTCGCTACGCTCCCGGTGCGCTGAGCCTGAATGGCGCCCGCTCGCTACGCTCCCGGTGCGCCCGGCCCAAATTCCTCGAGCATCTCGGTGACCAGCGCCGCGATCGGCGACCGCTCGCTGCGGGTGAGGGTGACATGCGCGAAAAGCGGGTGACCCTTGAGCTTTTCGATCACGGCGGCCACACCGTCGTGCCGCCCGACGCGCAGGTTGTCGCGCTGCGCGACGTCGTGGGTGAGCACCACCCGTGACCCCGTACCCAGGCGCGACAGGACCGTCAGCAGCACATTGCGTTCCAGCGACTGCGCCTCGTCGACGATCACGAACGAGTCGTGCAACGACCGGCCACGAATGTGCGTGAGCGGCAACACTTCCAGCATGCCGCGCGCCAGGACCTCCTCGATGACCTCGGGAGACGCAAGGCCTTCGAGGGTGTCGAAGACCGCCTGCGCCCACGGGCCCATCTTGTCGGCCTCGCTGCCCGGCAGGTAGCCGAGTTGCTGGCCGCCGACCGCATACAGCGGACGGAAGACGACGACCTTGCGCTGCGTACGACGCTCGAGCACCGCTTCGAGTCCCGCGCACAATGCCAGCGCCGACTTGCCGGTGCCGGCCTTGCCGCCGAGCGACACGATGCCCACACTCTCGTCGAGCAACAGATCGAGAGCGACGCGCTGCTCCGCGGAACGGCCGTGCAGTCCGAAGGCCTCTCGGTCACCACGCACCAGCTGGACGCGCTTCTCGGCCGTCACCCGTCCGAGCGCACTCGACGAGCCATGTCCGAGAAGTCGGATTCCGGTGTGGCACGGCAGTTCCCGTGCGGCATCGAGATCCACCACGCCGTCGGCGAACAGCGTATCGATCACCGTGGAGTCGACGTCGAGTTCGGTCATGCCCGACCAACCGGAGACCACCACGTCCTGGGCGTGATACTCGTCGGCGGCCAGGCCGACAGCACCCGCCTTCACGCGCAACGGGGTGTCCTTGGAGACCAGCGTGACGTCGCGGCCCTCGGCACGCAGGTTGAGCGCACACGCCAGAATGCGTGAGTCGTTGGTCTCCGTACGGAAACCGGCCGGCAGCACCGCGGGATCGGTGTGGTTCAGCTCCACCTGCAGCGTGCCGCCGTCGTCGCCGATCGGAATCGGGACATCGAGGCGACCGTGGGCCAATCGCAGGTCATCGAGCATGCGCAAGGATTCGCGCGCAAACCAGCCGAGCTCGTGATGGTGACGTTTGCCCTCGAGTTCGCCGATGACCACCAGTGGCAGAACCACATGGTGCTCGGCGAAGCGCATGACCGCCCAGGGGTCGGACAGCAAGACGGAGGTGTCGAGGACGTAGGTGCGTGTGGTCACGTGGGCTCCTACGTTTGTGCGGCGCCCGCACAAACCTGTTAGGTCGACCGGTCGGTCCAGTGTCTGCGGTCCTCGGCGTCAGCCGAGGTGGACGAGGACCGGGGCCGGCCCCCTCGTGCTGCTGGTGCAAACCACGAATTGAACCTCCCGGACGAACCGCTTCCCCGCGGCCCGTCACTCGTCAACGTACGCGCGTACGGTCGGCGCGGCGCGCCGACACGGGGGTGTCGGCGTGAATTGTGCGTTAACCGGACGTATCTTTTTCACAGGGACGCAAATCGGCGCCACCAGGGTTTTCTTCGCCCCCGGTGGCGCCGAATCGCTTCAGTAGTTCAGTCGAGGTTCACCCGCGGCCGGCGAGTGCGAGAATCCGCTGCCGCGCGGCCTCGGCGTCGTCACCCAGTCCGTGCACGCTCTCCAGCTTGATCGCGTCGACGATCGTGGCGGCGGTGGCCTGCCTGGTGTCGGCGTTCTCGTAGTCGGAGATGAGCGCCCATTCGGGCTCGAAATCGTCGATGTCGCTACCGATCGCCTCGTTGCGGGCGAGCGCCTTGTCGAGGGCGAGGACGGTGGTGTCCTGGTCGGCCACCAGTCCGGCATTCAGGAATGCGGCAAACGTCTCGCCCTGCACGCGGTCGTCGTTGGAGATCTTCGTGAGGATCTGCTGGTAGACGTCGTCGCCGACGACAGCGGAGAGCCGCTTGATGAAGTGCACACACTGGTTCTCGTGGACGGCCATCATGGCCAGGACGTCGAGCGGACCCAATTCGCCCTCTGCGGCGGTGTTCTGCCGGTAGCCCTTGGTCACGTGCTCACGGCGACGCTCCTCGGAGTCCACCGGATCGATCGCGCGCTTGACCACCAGGTAGTCGCGCAGCACGATCGCGTGCCGGTTGTCCTCGGCGGTCCACACACCGACCAGCTGCCGCCAGTCCGAGAACGCCGGGAAATGCTTGGCCAGCACCCGGTGGTAGGACGGCAGGTTGTCCTTGGTCAGCAGCAGGGCCAGCGATCCGGCACGTGCCTCGTCGGACAGCGTCGCCTGCGACGGATCCCAGTCGTCACCGCCGAGGAACGCGAAGTTGCGGCCGTCGTCCCACGGCACCCAGTCGTGCGGGCTCCACGGCGTGGCTGCCGCCTGGTGGTCTTCCGCGATCTCGGGAAGGGCCTTCTCGAGCGCGATGATCAGGTCGTCTTCATCCAAGGCGTTCATCGGTGCAAGGATACGGACGCGTGCGGGGCGGGAGCAATTCCGGGTCAGGACCCGCTCATCAGTCCCCACTGCTCGAGACCGTCGTAGAGCGGGAAGTCCAGCGCCAGCTGCGACACCCGACCACGCAGCGTTGCGACATCCGCCGACTCCCCTGCTGCCAACGCGGTGGCGATGATGTCGGCGACCTCGGTGAACTGTTCGTCGCCGAATCCGCGGGTGGCGAGTGCGGGCGTACCGATGCGCAGACCCGAGGTGACCATCGGCGGGCGCGGGTCGAACGGCACCGCGTTGCGATTGACGGTGATGCCCACCTGATGCAGCAGGTCCTCGGCCTGTTGACCGTCGAGCGAGCTGTTGCGCAGGTCGACGAGCACCAGGTGGACGTCGGTACCGCCGGTCAGCACGGACACGCCCGCCTTGGACACGTCCTCACCGGTCAGCCGCTCGGCCAGGATCTTGGCGCCCGACAGCGTGCGCTGCTGACGTTTCTTGAACTCGTCGGTGCCGGCGATCTTCAGGGCGACGGCCTTGGCCGCGATGACGTGCATCAGCGGGCCGCCCTGCTGGCCGGGGAACACCGCCGAGTTGAGCTTCTTGGCCCACTCCTGCTTGGCCAGGATGATGCCCGACCGCGGCCCGCCGAGTGTCTTGTGGACGGTCGAGGACACGACGTCGGAGTGCGGGACCGGAGACGGATGCAGGCCGGCGGCCACCAGTCCGGCGAAGTGCGCCATATCGGTCCAGAGGTAGGCGCCGACCTCGTCGGCGATCGAGCGGAACGCCTCGAAGTCGAGGGTGCGCGGATACGCCGACCAGCCGGCGACGATCACCTTGGGCCGGGTGTCGAGGGCGATCTTGCGCACCTCGTCCATGTCGACGCGGAAGTCCTCTTTGCTGACGCCGTAGAAGGCGTTCTCGTAGAGCTTGCCCGAGAAGTTCAGCCGCATGCCGTGGGTGAGGTGCCCGCCGTGCGCGAGGTCGAGGCCGAGCAGCGTCTCCCCCGGTTCCATCAACGCGGCCAGCACGGCGGCGTTGGCCTGCGCGCCCGAATGCGGCTGCACATTCGCGAAGTCGGCGCCGAACAGCTCCTTGGCGCGGTTGCGGGCGATGTCCTCGACCACGTCGACGTACTCACACCCGCCGTAGTAGCGGCGACCCGGGTAACCCTCGGCGTACTTGTTGGTCAGCACACTGCCCTGCGCCTGCAACACGGCACGCGGCACGAAATTCTCCGACGCGATCATCTCCAGGGTGTCGCGCTGGCGACTCAGCTCACCGTTCATGGCGGCGGCCACGTCGGGGTCGAGATCGGCGAGCGATTGGGAGTTCACGGACTCAGAGTTCGCGGTCATGCCGGACAGTCTATTGGGTCAGTTCCGCGCGCAAGGACGCCGGGATCAGGGGTTCGTCGAGGAGCCGGCCGAAACGGGCAGCGCGGTCGCCGGCCGGATCGGCGTCGAGCCATTGGTCGAGCAGCCGATAGCCCTCGACGTAGGTGGAGATGTAGGCACGCCACAGCGGTGAAGTGAGGAACCGCAGCATCTGGCGCGCCCGTTCCTCGGGGGCGAGCAGCCATCGCCGCAGATACGCGACGACGCTGTCGTGGTCGGCGTGCCGATCATGCAGCAGCAGGGCCGCGTCCTGCCGAACCCCGAGCAGGCCGCCCGCTGCCCGCGAAACCCGTTGCGCACGTTCACCGTCGAATCGCAGACCCAGATCGGCGTAGATCTCCTGCGCCCACATCCCCCAGTCCGGACCGACGATGGCTCCGAGAGCGTGGTCGGCGAGGCCCTCGGCCATCAGGCATTGCGGTGTGTTGACCAGGAAGATGCACTGCTCGTTCTGACCGCTCTGCTCGACGAGGAACTGTTCCTTCCGGCAATGCTCGGTGTGGTGGCCGGGATAGGCCTCGTGCGCGATCAGGTGCGGCAGGTTCGACATGTGCTGGGTGAGATCGACATTGATGGCCACCCGGGAGCGATAGTCGCCGAGGTAGTAGTTGAACCCCGACCACGGCTTGTCGGTGACCACCTCGAACTCGACGATCTCGTTGTCCGGCAACGGATATGCATCACGCACCTTCTCCCGCAACGCTCCGCTGAACGCCCGCACGCACTCGTCGACCTTCTCTGGGCCGATCTCGTCGGCCTTGCGATAAGCCGTGTACGCGCCGGTGAGTCGGTCGCCCTCGGCATCGGCGACACCGAGCGCCTCGCCGAGCTCGACGTGTGCGCGACGGTAGGTCTCCTCGTCGCCCATCGCGATGTCGACGTCGAAGTAGGCACGGACCTCGTCGACGAACCCGATCTGCTCGCCCGCGAATGTGCGAGCCGAGCACTCGAGCGCCCGCAGATGAGCACCGACAAAGGCAGCCCGATCGGAGTCGAGGCCGGCGGGCAACTCAGCACGCAGGTCACGTGCGCGCCGTGCCAGCGCCGCAGGCTCGGGCGTCGGCGCACCCGCCACCTCGGCAAGGATCGCGGGGTCGCCGGTGTAGGCGTCGACGAATCCCTCTTCGAGGCGGTCGAAAGCCAGGCCCAAGCGCAGGTAGTCGGCGACCAATGAGGACATGGGAGGCAGGCTACGCGACCGTGAGGTGACACTAATAGGCTGTAGCGCATGACGACCAGGTCCGAGCCCCCCACGGTGACCGGAAGTCGCTTCTGATGGCGCGCCACACCTCCGATCGCGATCCCAGTCTGTATCTGGAACTCGATCGCAAGCAGTGGCGTGACCTGCGGCAATCGATGCCGATGGTGCTCAACGAGTACGAGCTCGCCGAACTCGTCGGCCTCGGTGAACAGATCGACCTCGACGAGGTCGCCGACGTCTATCTACCGCTCTCGCGTCTCATCCACCTACAGATCGCCGCCCGGCAGCGGTTGTTCGCCGCCACGTCGACGTTCCTCGGCGAACGGCAGCACTCCCGGCAGGTCCCCTTCGTGATCGGCATCGCGGGCAGCGTGGCGGTCGGCAAATCGACCACCGCCCGCGTCCTCGCCGCCCTGCTCGCCCGATGGGATTCCCACCCCAAGGTGGACTTGGTGACCACCGACGGCTTCCTGTTGCCGACGTCGGTTCTGGAACGCCGAGGAATCATGCATCGCAAGGGTTTTCCAGAATCCTACGATCGGCGTGCACTGCTGCGGTTCGTCACCGAGGTGAAGTCCGGCGCACGCGAGGTGACCGCTCCCGTCTATTCCCACATCGCCTACGACATCGTGCCCGACGTCTACCACTACGTGCGCCAGCCCGACATCCTGATCCTGGAGGGACTCAACGTCTTACAGACCGGTCCCACGCTGATGGTGTCGGACCTGTTCGACTTCTCCATCTACGTCGACGCCAAGATGGACGACATCGAACAGTGGTACGTGTCGAGATTCCTGAAGATGCGAACCACGTCGTTCGCCGATCCCAACTCACATTTCCACGCCTACGCGTCCCTCACCGACGACCAGGCGACGGCGGCCGCACGCGATCTCTGGCTTTCCATCAACCGCCCCAATCTGATCGAGAACATCCTCCCGACCCGACCCCGGGCATCCCTGGTGCTGCGCAAGGACGTCGATCATTCGATCAATCGGGTGCGGCTGCGGAAGCTGTGACCCGCGCCGGTCCGGCGAACGCTCGTCGAGCCCGGCGGAATCCACATCCGGGTCGCCGGCCGCGTGGCGGTGCTCATCGCCGGTTCTCCACGGTCGCGGCAGGACCGGATCTTTCGGCCAGCCAGTCGTCGAGGCCGGTCGGTGTCACGATGTCCGGCGCGGACGGCACCAGCCCACCGTCCCGGATGGCGGCACCACCGAAGCGGATCCCGACCACCCACTTGGGTGACCCCTTCTGTCGCGCAATGGCTTTCGCGACATCGACCAGGTCGAGAACCTGCGGACCGGCCACCTCGATTACGCCATCGGCGGGCTTGTGCTGCGCTGCCGCGACGACGTCGGCGAGTACCGACGCGACATCGGCGGCGGCGGCCGGCCGAGCGCGCATGTGCGGCACCGCAGCGATCGGCCCGAGCCGCATCATGCCCAGCAACTGTTCGGCGAGTTCGTACCATTGCACCGATTTCACGATGGTCAGGTTCTCGGGCGCCACGACGCTGGCGTAGGCCTCCTCCTGCGCGGCTTTCCCCTGGTAGTAACCGAACTTGCGATTCACCGCCGGGTCGGACGCGTTGACGATCGACAGGCACACAACGGGCGCTCCCGCTGCCGCTGCTGCGCGACCCACGTTGCCCGCAGCGGTCGTGAAGAAGTCGACAGCCTCTTTCGCCTTCATGGTCGTGACGTTGAGGCAGTCCACCACCACGTCTGCTCCCGCAATCGCCGCGTCCAATCCTTCTCCGCGATAGGCATCCACGCCAGATGCCCGCGACGCCGACACCACGTCGACACCGTTGTCGCTCAATCGTTGCGTGAGCGCCGAGCCGAGCGTGCCCGTCGCCCCGAACACAACTGCCTTCATCTCATCTCCGTTCGTGGTGGTTCGACAACGTCCACAGTAGGGCAGAATTGCACCAGAAAGGTGGTGCAATTCGATGGCAGATATGCGGGTCAATTCTGAGAACTCTCCCGACACCGATCCGTGGGATTCGGTCGCGCGTCGCCTGGGAACCGACCTGTACCTCGACCTTCAGCCCGACCCGGACGGGAATCCTCGCGGCCGCGGCTCGCAGCGACGGCACACGCTGGCCGCAGCACTGCGCCACGCTATCTCGACCGGGCAGTTACCACCCGGTTCCCTGCTGCCGCCCTACCGATCCCTGGCCGCGGACCTGGGGTTGGCCCGCAACACCGTGTCCGCCGTGTACACCGAACTCATCGCCGAGGGATGGCTCACCGCCCGTCGAGGGTCGGGCACACGAGTGGCATCCGGCGTTGTCGCAGAGGGACTTCCGGGCGTAGAGCCACGAGCGCCGCAAGCGCAGGCCATGGCCCAGGTACGCCACGACTTCTCGATGGGCCAACCCAACGCCGGGCTGTTTCCGCGTGCCGACTGGATCAACGCGACCCGACACGCCCTGACCAGAGCGCCCGACAGCGCCTTCGCACCGTCTCATCCCGGCGGACGACCCGAACTGCGGGAAGCGCTGCGCACGTATCTCGCTCGCGCTCGCGGGGTCCGCACAACAGCGGAGTCGATCGTGTTGATGACCGCCGTCCAGGCATCGCTGGAACTGTTGGCGCGCACCGTACTCGGACCACGTGTGGCCGTGGAGGCCTATGGACTTCCGTTCCACCGTGACGCACTGGTGCGTGGGGGTGCCGACATCGTCCCGATCAGGATCGACGACAACGGACTGCTGGTCGACGATGTGGAGCGCGCGGCCCCCACCGCCGTTCTGGTGACGCCGAGCCATCAATACCCGACCGGGGTCGCCCTGCACCCCGAACGCCGAATGCGGTTGGTGGAGTGGGCGCGACGCACCGGTGCACTGATCGTCGAAGACGACTACGACGGCGAACTCCGGTACGACCGTGACCCGGTCGGCGCCCTACAGGGCCTGGCTCCTGACGTCGTCATCTACACCGGGTCGGTCTCCAAGAGCCTCTCGCCCGCGGTGCGAGCCGGGTGGCTGGTCCTGCCGTCGCACCTGATCGATCCGGTGACCACGGCCAAGGGCGCCCGCGAGCCCGACGCGAGCATCGTCGATCAACTCGTGCTCGCCGAGATGATCACGTCGGGAACCTACGATCGCCACATCCGACGAAGCCGACAGGTTTATCGACGACGACGCGACCAGCTGACCGATCGACTGGCGTCCATCGGCATCGAGATCCCGGGTATCGCAGCAGGATTGCACGTCCTCATTCCGGTGCCGCGGGATGACGAGCCCACCGTGGTTGCGCGGGCACACGCCGACGGCATCGCCGTGTTCGGACTCGACCTGTTTCGCCACGCCGACGCGGAGCCGCTACCACAGGGCGGCATCGCCGTGGGCTTCGGCACCCCCGCGGCATCGGCCTTCGACGCCGGCCTCGATGCGTTGACGCGCCTGATCCGACCAGTCCCAGCCAGTCCCTGAGCTGAGGTTCGAGGGCCCCTCGCTCACACCGAACTGGCGAGCGTCTCCAAAGCGCTTGTCGCGTCGATGTATTCCTGCACCCACCGCTCGATGACCGCCGCCGTCCGCTCCACCTTCTGGAACTGTCCGACGACCTGGCCGACCGGGTTGAAGGCGACGTCGATGCTCTCGTCCGGGTACTTGTGCGTGGCGGCCACCGCCATGCCGGAGACCATGTACTGCAACGGCATTCCGAGCGGATCCGGATTCTCCGGGTTCTCCCAGGCCTCGGTCCAGTCGTTGCGAAGCATTCGGCACGGCTTGCCGGTGAACGACCGACTGCGCACGGTGTCGCGACTGCCGGCGTTGATGTAGGCCGCCTGCTGGACCGGCGTGTTCTCGGCCTCTTCGACCATCAGCCACTGCGATCCGCTCCACGCGCCCTGCGCACCGAGGGCAAGCGCCGCGGCGATCTGCTGACCACTGCCGATCCCACCGGCGGCCAGAACCGGCACGGGCGCAACCTCTTTGACCACCTGCGGCCACAGCACGATCGACCCGACCTCTCCGCAGTGGCCACCACCCTCGCCGCCCTGCGCGATGATGATGTCCACCCCGGCGTCGGCGTGCTTACGCGCCTGCTTCGGCGAGCCGCACAGCGCGGCCACCTTGCGTCCGGCGTCGTGGATCTTGCCGATCATGTCCACCGGAGGCGTGCCGAGCGCGTTGGCGATCAGACTCACCTTGGGATGCTGCAGCGCGATCTCCACCTGCGGGGTCGCGGTGGCCTCGGTCCAGCCGAGCAACTGCAGCGAGTTGTCGTTGTCCTCGTCGAGTGGAACACCGTGGTCGCGCAACAACTTTCGACCGAAGTCGAGCGTCTGCTCCGGCACCATCGACTGGAGCATCGTGGTGAGATCGTCGGCCGACATCTCGGCGTCCATGCCCTCGTATTTGTTGGGGATGACGATGTCGACGCCGTAGGGATGGTCGCCGATGTGCTCGTCGATCCAGTTGAGTTCGATCTCGAGTTGTTCCGGCGTGAAACCGACAGCCCCCAGGACGCCGAATCCGCCTGCCTTGCTGACCGCGACCACCACGTCTCGGCAATGGGTAAATGCGAAGATCGGGAACTCGATTCCGAGTTCGTCGCAGATCTGGGTGTGCATGAACGGACTCCTTCGACGCGGCGCAAATTAGAACGTGTTCTAATTTAGCACTGGTGTCTGGCGCCCGACACTATTTGCCGAAGCGACGGTTCCGTGCGGAGAAGTCGCGCAGGGCTCGCAAGAAGTCGACCCGACGGAACTCCGGCCAGTACGCGTCGGTGAACCAGATCTCCGAATAGGCGCTCTGCCACAGCAGAAAGCCCGACAGCCGCTGCTCACCAGAGGTCCGGATCACCAGATCCGGATCCGGCTGCCCCTTGGTGTAGAGGTTCGCGTCGATAGCCTCCACGGTGACCGCGTCGATCATCTCGGCCGGCGAGGCGCCCTGCTCGAGCCGTTCCTCGAGGAGCGCACGCACCGCGTCGACGATCTCCTGCCGGCCCCCGTACCCGACCGCGACATTGACATTCATGCCGTCACGTCCGGCAGTCCGATCCGACGCCGCGCGCAGACGGTCGGCCACCGGCGCGGGCAACTGATCCAGGGTGCCGACGATGCGGACCCGCCACTGGCCGTCCGGGGCGGAGATCTCGTCGACGATGTCGGGCACGATCTCCATCAGTGCGTCGAGTTCCTCGGATGCTCGACTCAGATTCTCGGTGGACAAGAGATAGATGGTGACTGCTCCGATGCCGAGGTCCGCGCACCATCCGAGCATGTCGGCGATGCGCTGCGCACCCACCCGATGGCCGTGGCTGACGTCCTCGAAACCCGCCTCCCGGGCCCACCGACGGTTTCCGTCGCAGATGATCGCCACATGATGAGGGATGCGCGTCCCATCCATCAACTGGATCAGCCGGCGTTCATAGACGCTGAGCACCGGGCGCCGCAACCGGTCCGGCAGCAGCTTCATCGTCGGGTCCTCGGTGTCACGTGGCACACCTTACGCGCCTCGATCTCGCCAGTAACTTACGCTACCGTAGGTTGCGTGAGCACCATCATCCCACCGTTGCCGTCGATCCCCGACCGGCCCCGACTCCGAGGCGTGATCCATCACTACTCGGCCTACGTCGCCGCGGTCGCGGGCATCGCCGTCGTCATCGGTGCCGCCATGGCGCGCGGTGCGGTCGCGGCTGCGGCCTGCGCGGTGTACGCGATCACGGTGTTCGGCGTGTTCGCGGTGAGTGCGTCCTATCACCGCATCCCGTGGAAGACCGTGCGCGCGCAAATCCGCATGAAACGCGCCGATCACTCGATGATCTTCCTGTTCATCGCGGGTACCTACACACCCTTCTGCGCGATGGGCCTGCCGTCCCCCGCACGCTGGTGGGTTCTGGGCATCGTGTGGACGGGTGCCGTTGCCGGGGTGGTGCTCAAACTGCTCTGGCCGTCGTCGCCGCGCTGGCTGGGAGTGACGCTCTACATCCTGCTCGGATGGGTGATCATCGCCGTCGCACCGGCGCTGATCGCGCAGTGTGGTGTCGCGATCATCGTCCTGCTGGCAGTAGGCGGGGCGCTCTACAGCATCGGCGGCATCCTCTACGCCCTCCGCTGGCCCAACCCGTGGCCCTCGACCTTCGGCCATCACGAGGTGTTCCACGTCTGCACGGCAGTCGCCGCACTACTGCACTACATCGCCGTCTGGCTGGTTATTCTCGCCTGAACGATCATCCGCGGACGGAATCACTGCCCGGTTCACCTCGTTCTCACCGACGCGTCCATCTGAGGTCAATGTCTGGACAGGCTGGCCTGCTGTTCTGTGCGCGTGGCCGGACCTCCGCTTCGCGACGCGCACATCGACGGACTGACGCGCCGACGGTTCCTCAACTGGTCGGCCCTCGCCGTCGGCCTCGCGTTCAGCTCGAGTCTGTGTTCGGCCGAAGCGGACTCCATGCGACCCCCTCCCGGACCCGACGATGCGCTGTTCACCCTGGGTGTTGCGTCCGGCGACCCGCTGCCGGACGGGGTCGTGCTGTGGACGCGTCTTGCCGTCGACCCGATGGCTCGCGGCGGCGGCATGTGCGGTGTACCGGTGAACGTCGACTGGGAGGTCGCCACCGACGAGACGATGCGTCGAGTCATTCGGCGCGGCACCACGATTGCAACAGCCGACGGTGGCCACTCCGTGCACATCGATCTGCGTGGGCTCCAACCCTCGACCGAGTACTTCTACCGGTTCCGGGCGTTGGGCGACATCTCGGTGATCGGACGCACTCGCACGGCTCCTGCGGCCAGCGCGCAGCCCCGTCTTCTCACGGTGGCCGTCGCGTCCTGCCAGAACTGGGGTGAGGGCTACTTCGTCGCCTACCGAGACCTCGCCGCGCACGCTCCGGACGTGGTCTTCCACCTTGGTGACTACATATACGAGACGCCACCACCGGCCCGCGGACCGCGTCGTGGTGATCCACGCCCACGCTCGGCGTTTCGCGCCGCGACGTCGATCGACGACTACCGAGATCGTTACGCGCTGTACCGCGCCGACGCCGATCTGCAGGAGGCCCACCGGGTTTCGCCGTTCATCATGGGATTCGACGACCACGAGGTGGCCGACAACTGGGCGGGCGACGTCCCAGCCGACGGAACAGCGATGCGCGACTTCGTGATTCGGCGGGCGGCCGGATTGCGCGCATGGTGGGAGAACACCCCGACGCGCATCTCGGCCCGCCGGCCCGGTGTCGACATGCGCGCCTACCGCCGCTTCACCTTTGGCGATCTCGCGCAGTTCCATCTGCTCGACACCCGCAGCCATCGCAGCGACCAGGTCAACGGCGATCGCGACACGGCACAGGACGCTCGCACCGCCGACCCGACACGCACCATGCTCGGTTCCGCACAGGAACAGTGGCTGCTCGACGGTCTCGCGCAACCTCGGCGCCGATGGAACGTGATCGCACAACAACTTCCGATGGCAGACCTAGCCCGGCTCGATGGCACCACGCGCGCAGTCAGCATGGACGGCTGGAGCGGATACGAACCCGCCCGGACGCGCATCCTCGACGGCGCGCACCGACGCGACGTCACCGGTCTCGTGTCGCTGGCCGGCGACATCCATCGCAACGTCGTCGCCGATCTGCGGTCCGACTATCGCACCGAGTCACCGGTCGTCGGTGTCGAGCTCGCGGGCACGTCTATCTCGTCGGGCGGCGACGGCGAGGACAGCGACGACAATGATCGGCGCCTCAAGGCGGCCTCACCACATGTTCGGTTCGGCAACGCACAGCGCGGCTACCTGCTGAACCGAGTCCGGCCCGACCGCTGGGAATGCGAGATGCGCGTGACCGACACCGTCGCCGATCCGGGTGCACGTCTGTATCGTCGCGCGCTCATCACCATTCCGACGCGCAGGTCCGACGTCGACGTGGTCTGAGTTCTTCGGAGGCCACCCTCCCGCCGGGCTGCGAGCCCACCGTCGCTGGCTGAGCCTGCGAGCCCCGAAGCCCCTCCCTCCGCTGCCTGAGCGAGGAGCGCTGGCGACGAGCCTCGAGCACCTCAGGGAGCGGAGATGGGCCGGCGTGGGTTGCTGGGGCGCACCCCTCAAGGTGCTTCCACGGATCCCAGACTCAGGTAGCGGATGGAGCTCAGACCCGCGCGAACGCCGCCAGCACGTCGGCGCTGGCCTCCCAGCCCATGCACTTGTCGGTGACCGACTGGCCGTAGGTGAGCGGCCGCGCGTCCGGCGACTGTGCACCCGGCTCCAGGAAGCTCTCCAGCATCACGCCGCTGATCTGCGACCCCAACCCCTGCTCCCGCCTGGCGCGGACCGACGCGGCGATCTCGGTCGCCACCTCCGCCTGACGGACATGGTCTTTGCCCGAATTGGCATGGCTGCAGTCGATCATCACGCGTGCGGGCAGTCCCGCCTTCTCCAGTGCTGTGGTTGCCGTGGCGATGGAGTCGGTGTCGAAGTTCGGTCCACCGGTGCCGCCGCGCAGGATGATGTGGCAGTCCTCGTTGCCTGCGGTCTCCACCACCGCACCGTTGCCGAAGTCGTCGACGCCGAAGAAGACATGCTGTGCCGCAGCGGCTTTCACACCGTCGATGGCGACCTGGACGTTGCCGTCGGTGCCGTTCTTGAAGCCGATGGGCATCGACAGCCCGGATGCGAGCTGACGGTGCACCTGCGACTCGGTGGTCCGGGCGCCGATCGCGCCCCAGGCCACCGCGTCGGCGATGTACTGCGGGCTGGTGGGCTCGAGGAATTCGCAGCCGACGGGCAACCCGAGATCGATGATGTCGAGCAGCAACGATCGTGCCGTGCGCAGCCCGCGCTCCACGTCGAACGACCCGTCCATGCCGGGGTCGTTGATGAGACCCTTCCAGCCGACGGTGGTGCGCGGCTTCTCGAAGTACACGCGCATCACGATCTTGAGGCGGTCGGCGTAGGCGTCGGCGAGTGGGGCAAGCCGGCGTGCGTAGTCGATGGCGGCGATCGGATCGTGCACCGAGCACGGTCCGACGACGACGAGCAGTCGGTCGTCGCGGCCGGCGAGAATGTCGGCGATCTCGTCGCGGTCGCGCTGGACCGCGATCGCCCGCCGCGCGGTCAGCGGCAGTTCGGTGCGGATGGTGTCCGGTGAAGGAATCGGCCGGAATGCGGTGATGCGCCGGTCGGAAGTCGATTCGCCGACCGGGGTGAGTTCCGGGAGTGTGGTCACTTCGATGTGCCTTTCATGGTCATGCCCTGCGATTTCTGCGGGGCACGCCCAGATGTGGCCGGAACCCCTGAAATGACAAAAGCAGCGACCTCTCGGTCACTGCTCGGGGCTCCGGTGTTGTGTGCGTGCAGCAATCAGCGCTTCATCGCAGGCTCGACCGGAGCCTCGATAAAGAAGCGCCAATAGGCGCGCACGTTGCTGATCACGGCGACCACGCTAGCACACCGAACACCACCCCTACGGATGCCCTCGTTCGAGTAACTGACTCAGGACGATGATCGACTCGGTCCGATCGACCGGACTGGCCTGCCGGATGCGCTCCAACGCTTGCTCGAGGTGGTGGACGTCGCGCGCCATGATGCGCAGGATCGCGTCGGCCGTGCCGGTGATGGTCGCGGCACTCACCACCTCATGGATCGGCTCCCAGGCCGCGCGCAGGTCATCGGGCGAGATGTTCCCGCGACAGAACACCTGCACGTAGGCCTCGGTTGTCCACTGCATCGCCGCTGGATCGATCACCGTGGTGAAGCCTTTGATGACGCCGTCGTCGAGGAGTCGGTCCACCCGTCGCTTCACCGCGGGGGCCGACAAGCCGACCTCGGCACCCACCTCCGCGTAGGTCGCCCGCGCGTCCCGCGCGAGGCAAGCGAGCACCTTGTCGTCCAAATCATCGAGCGCACGCAATGTATCGATCCTCTACACTGTTGGTTCGGCTATTCGTTAAACATGAGAGCAATCTATGGCGATTGATTGCGTCAGCACCCGACGATACCCTCGAAAAATGACGTTGACGACCCCTTCCTTCGCCGCGCCGTTCGTACGAGCCCACCGCACCCGCACCTATGCGATGACCCCGCCCGCACACTTCGAGGTCAGTTACGCGATCAACCCGTGGATGGATCCCAGCGTTCCGGTCGACACCCAGCGCGCGCTCGCGCAGTGGCAGACGTTGCTCGACACCTACCAAGCCCTGGGCCACACCGTGCATCTGGTCGAGCCGCAACCCGGCCTGCCGGACATGGTCTACGCCGCCAACGGCGGTCTCGTCATCGACGGCAAGGCGATCGCCGCACGCTTCGCCTTCCCTGAACGTGCAGCCGAAGGCGACCACTACGCCGACTGGTTCCACACCGCCGGATTCGGCCCGGTCCACCGCACCGACGGCATCCAGGAGGGCGAGGGCGACTTCCTCGTCGTCGGCGACCGTATCCTCGCCGGCACCGGGTTCCGCACGCACCGCGACACCCACGCCGAGGTCGCCGCGGTCACCGGGCTGCCCGTGATCACCCTCGACCTCGTCGATCCGCGGTTCTATCACCTCGACACCGCACTCGGGGTGCTCGACGAGAACACCATCGCCTACTACCCCGGCGCCTTCTCCGACGCGTCGCGCGCCCTGCTCGACGAACTCTTCCCGGACGCGATCATCGCGACCGCAGCCGACGCCGAGGTCCTCGGGCTCAACCTCGTCTCCGACGGCAAGCACGTGATCATGACCGATCGGGCACCGCATCTGGAATCGCAACTGCGTCAAGCCGGTTACGAACCGATCACTCTCGACCTTTCCGAGTTGCTCAAGGGTGGCGGCGGGGTCAAATGCTGCACACTGGAATTGAGAGCCATGAAAGAGACCACCGCCCCCAAACCCCACTCCCCCGAACCCCACGGCGCCGAACCGCACGTGGCGCACAACTATTCGCCGCTGCCCGTCACCGCGGCGACGGCCGAAGGTGCGTGGATCACCGACGTCGACGGACGCCGCTACCTCGACTGCCTCGGTGCGTACTCGGCAGTCAATTTCGGACACCGTCATCCCCGGATCGTCGCGTCTGCCATCGACCAACTCAGCCGCGTGACACTCACCAGCCGCGCCTTCATGTCCGACCAACTCGAGCCGTTCTGCGCCGCCCTCGCCGACCTCTGCGGCAAAGAGATGGTGCTGCCGATGAACACCGGTGCGGAGGCGGTGGAATCCGCGATCAAGGTGGCCCGCAAGTGGGGTTACGACGTCAAGGGCGTCGCCGACGGTCGTGCGCAGATCATCGTCGCGGGCGGCAACTTCCACGGTCGCACCACCACCATCATCAGCTTCAGCGACGACGAGGAGGCGCGCGCCGGATTCGGTCCCTACACACCAGGATTCGTGCGGGTGCCGTTCGGTGACGTGGAGTCACTGGCGGCCGCGATCACCGACGACACGGTCGCCGTGCTCGTCGAACCGATCCAGGGCGAGGCCGGCATCATCGTGCCGCCCGCCGACTACCTGCCCCGCGTGCGCGCCCTGTGCACCGACCGCAACGTCTTGATGATCGCCGACGAGATCCAGTCCGGACTCGGACGCACCGGCACCACCTTCGCGTGCGAGCACTGGGGTGTGGTCCCCGACGTCTACACCCTCGGCAAGGCTCTCGGCGGCGGCGTGCTGCCGGTGTCGGCCGTGGTCGCCGACCGCGACATCCTCGGCGTCCTGCACCCGGGCCAGCACGGTTCGACGTTCGGCGGCAACCCGCTCGCCGCCGCGGTCGGTCACACCGTGGTCGACATGCTCGCCGATGGCAGCTGGCAGGCCCGCGCCGCCGAACTCGGCGACCACATGCACACTCGGCTTCGCGCGTTCATCGGCCACGGGGTGATTACCGTCCGCGGACTCGGTCTGTGGGCCGGGATCGACATCGACCCGGAGTTGGGCAGCGGCAAGCAGTTCTGCCTCAACCTGGCGCAACGCGGTGTGCTCGCCAAGGACACCCACGGCTCGACGCTGCGTCTGGCACCGCCGTTGGTCATCACCCACGAAGAGATCGACTGGATGGCCGATCGTTTCGGCGAGGTACTGAGCCGCCGCTGAACCGGGACTACGCTGACGAAATGACCGCGTCCACACGTACCCACCGTCGCGTCCTGCTGATCCGGCACGGCCAGACCGAATGGTCACTGAGCGACCGCCACACCGGACGGACCGACATCGCGCTCACGGCGAAGGGCGAACATGATGCCGCGGCGCTGCAGGGTGTCACCGACCGGCTCGGGATGTTCGATCCCTACGTCATCGTCTCGCCACGACGACGTGCGCAGCGCACCGCGGAACTCGCGGGTCTGGTGGCCGACGAGGTGTCCGATCTGGTGGCCGAGTGGGACTACGGAGACTACGAGGGGCTGACGCGCGTCCAGATCCACGCCGACCACGATCCCGGCTGGGCGATCTGGACAAGTGGTGCGCCACAAGGTGAATCGGTGCAACAGATGACGCAGCGTGTCGACGAGGCCGTGCGGGTGGTCGACGCGCGGCTCGAGACCTCCGATGTGGTGATCGTGTCGCACGGACACCTCTCGCGATCGTTCATCTGCCGCTTCCTGGGTTGGCCGATCGCCCAGGGCGCCAACATCGATCTTCGGCCGGCCGGCACGGCGATGCTGGCCGACGTCGCCGGGGACCGACGCATGACACACCTCGTCGGACCCGAGGGCGCGAGCCTCTCGACTACCGCCCTCTGATCACGTTCTCCGTCAACGCTTCCGGTTCGGTCAGCGGCAGTCCGCACACCTGCCCACGGCACACGTAAGCCGCGTCGCGGCCGTCGACCGGTCCGCGATCCTGCAGTAGCGTCTGCGAATCACGCTGTCCGGCAACGATCACCGCACCACCGGGAGCAATCTCACGGGCTCGTCGCGTCATCCGCCCGTCCGAGTCGCGCACCTGCGCGACCGCGATCTGGATCGGACCGGCGACCCGCGCCTGTGCCACGGCGAGCCAATGTCCGGCCGACCGGGGCAGTTTCACGAGCAAGATGTCGCCCCGCGACAGCGTGTGCTCGAGCAACTCGGCGTAACGACCGGCATCGCCGGCGTCGGCCAGCGGCACTGCGATCTGCAACGCCTCCGCCATCAGCGACGCACCCGACGGCGTGGCGCCGTCGACCGGATCGCGCGGCCGAGTGATCAGCCCCTCCCCCGCCGCGTCGAACCAGGAACCGGGCTCCGCCGGATCGGCAAAGACGTCGACCGCTCGGTCCAGAATGGTCAGACCGGTTGTGCGCCAACGCTGATCGCCCGTCACCGTGAACAGGGTCAGCAGCGCGGTGGCCAATGCGGCATGGTCGTCGAGACCACCCGACGGCACCCCGACCACCCCTCCGAGCGACGACCGACGGACGGCGCCGTCGACCACATGGGTGGCGACAATCTGTTCCGCACACCAGACGGCATGGTCGATCCACTGCCGTTCGCCGAGCCCGGCACCGGCCTCGGCGAGAGCCGTGATCGCCATCGCGTTCCAGGCGGTGACCACCTTGTCGTCGCGCGCCGGCTGCGTGCGAGCCGCGCGGGCCACCCGAAGCCGTTGACGGACAGAATCGAACCTGTCGAGGTCGTCGGGTTCGGACGGCAGCTGCAGCGTCGAGGTCCCGTGTTCGAAGGTGCCGGCTTCGGTGACCACGAAAAGCTCTGCGGCCCAGCGTCCATCGTCCTCGCCGAGGACTTCGACGAGCTGGCTGGGCGTCCACACATACGTCGAACCCTCCACCCCAGCGGTATCGGCGTCCAGCGACGACGCGAAGCCGCCACCGACACGCAGGTCCTGGTCCAAGAAGTCGACGATCTCAGCGGTCACTCGCCGCATGAACGGGTCACTTGTGCGACGCGCGAGATGTGCATAGGCACGCAGCAACTGCGCGTTGTCGTACAGCATCTTCTCGAAATGCGGTATCACCCAGTCCTTGTCGACAGCGTATCGGGCGAATCCACCGGCGATCTGGTCGTAGATACCTCCGCGAGCCATCGCGGCACAGGTCCGGACCGCCGCGTCGATGGCCACCGAATCTCCGGTGTGCTCGCTGTGCCGGATCAGCCCCTCGAGCAACGCCGACGGCGGAAACTTCGGCGCACCGCCGAAACCGCCTGCCGCACGGTCCTCGTCGTCGAGCACCGCGGTCACGGCATGCGCCAGCAGCCGCTCATCTATCGGCAGTGTTCCCGGCGGCAGCGCTCCTGCGTTGGCCTCGACGTGCTCGCGCACCTTGTCGGCCATCGCGTCGATCTCGGCGCGCCGATCCGTCCAGGCCTCGGTGACCGCGGCCATCACCTGACGGAACGACGGCATACCCGACCGCGGCGCCGAAGGGAAATACGTCCCGGCGTAGAAGGGTTCGCCGGCCGGCGTCAGGAAACACGTCATCGGCCAGCCGCCCTGACCGGTCATCGCGACGGTAGCGCTCATGTAGATGGCGTCGATGTCGGGGCGTTCCTCGCGGTCGACCTTGACACACACGAAGTCGGCGTTCATCTGGGTTGCGGTGGCGTCGTCCTCGAAGGACTCATGCGCCATCACGTGACACCAGTGGCATGCCGCGTATCCGACCGACAACAGGATCGGGACGTCGCGCCGACGGGCTTCGTCGAGCGCGGCGTCGTCCCACTCGAACCAGTGGACAGGGTTGTTCGCGTGCTGACGGAGGTACGGACTCGACGACGCGCTCAGCCGGTTGCGCGCGCCGTCAGGTGTCGGCGGATTTCCGTTCATCGGCAGCCGCAGCGGTGTCGGAATGGGTTTCGACGTCCGTCACGACTGCCGAACGCGTGTCCGTCCCCTCGTCGAAGGCCTGGTCGGCCTCGGGATGTTCGGTGTCGAAGGTCTTCGGCAGCTTCTTGAGTTGCTTGTTCATCGACCAGATCAGGAAAGCGGTGGCGATGAGCAGCACGAGGATGATGAGGAGTCCGAGCGGGGACGCCTTGCCGAACTCGGGACCTTGCGGCTCTTGCTGCGCTGCAAGCACAGTCACCGTCGTCATCACACTCATGCCGTCTCGATTCCGGTGAAGAGGTCTGTCTCGGGGATCGAGGTCTTCACTCTGGTCTGCGCGAGTTCGAACTCCTCGGTCGGCCACAGCCGTTGCTGCCACTCCAGTGGCACGGCGAAGAACACACCGTTGGGGTCGATCTGTGTCGCGTGCGCACGCAGGGCGTCGTCGCGCTGCGGGAAGTACTTGCCGCATTCCACCTGGGTGGTGACCCGGCCCATGAGGTCACCGCGACGCCGATCCCATTTGCTGAGCCACTCCGTGAACGGGCTCTCCTGGCCGTGCCGCTCGAACTCGTCGGAGAACAACACCATCCGGTCGCGGATGAATCCGTGTGTGTAGTACAGCTTCGAGACCGTCCACGGCGCGCCGGTACCCGGGAACGCGTCGGGGTCCCCGGATTGCTCGTACGCCGCGACCGACACCTCGTGACATCGGATGTGGTCGGGGTGCGGATAGCCGCCGTGCTCGTCGTAGGTGATCATGACGTGCGGGCGGAATTCGCGGACCACACGGACGAGCGCCTCGGTGCCGACCTCGAGTGGAATGGCCGCGAACGACCCTTCCGGCACGGGCGGGGGCGGATCGCCCTCGGGCAGGCCCGAGTCGACGAAACCGAGCCATGTCTGTTCGACGCCGAGCGCCGCAGCGGCCTTCGCCATCTCCTCGCGGCGGACCTCGGTCATCCGTTCCTTGATGCCCGGACGATCCATCGCCGGATTGAGGATGTCGCCGCGTTCGCCGCCGGTGAGTGTGACAACCAACACCTCGTTGCCTTCGGCCGCATACCGCGCCGTCGTCGCCGCACCCTTGCTGGACTCGTCGTCCGGGTGCGCATGGACCGCCATCAGACGGAACGCCCCGGCGCCGGGGCCGCCTGGCTGGGATTCGGTCACGGTTCCTCACCTTCGGGTCGCTACTCCACCCATGGTAGGTATTGACGCGTGAACAGTTCGGACGGGGGCACCGCGCAGACTCCGCGGAGCGGACCTCGCGCCGCCTACCCGGAGCCCTCCGGCGACCCCCGGAGCCGCCGGCGTTGGTTCATCGGACTATCTGTTCTCGTCGTCGTGGCCGGAGTCGGTCTCGCTGCCCTCGGCTACACAAAGTTCGCCGACGAAGAGGTCAAGGGCGAGGGCACCGGCTACGAGCTCCTCGACTCCTCCACTGTTGCGGTCCAGTTCACGCTGACCAGGTCCGATCCCAGTCGTCCGGCCGCCTGCGTGGTGCGCGGGCGATCCAAGGACGGCAGCGAGACCGGCCGACGCGAGGTTCTCATCGGCCCCGGCACCGACAAGCAGCAGGGCGTACGTGTTGAGGTGAAGACTTCTGCGCCACCCGTCATCGGCGAGGTCTTCGGCTGCACCACCGACATCCCGGCATACCTGTCCGAGACGGACGCATGACGACCGACGATCGGCCGCAGTCACGTGGGCGCGCGGCGTTCGCGTCGATCTCGAGCCCGTACTACCCGCTGCTCGTCGCGCTGTTCGTCGGCGTCATGCTGATCAGCAACATCACCGGCACCAAAGGTGTACTGCTGTTCGAGGACTGGTTGCATTTCGATCTCGGTCCCATTCACCTGAATGGCCTGGTCACCGACGGCGCGTTCTTCCTTTTCCCGCTCGCCTACGTCCTCGGCGACGTGATCAGCGAGGTCTACGGATTCCGGGCGATGCGTCGCACCATCTTCGCCGGTTTCGCCGTGCTGATCCTCGCCTCCCTGTGCTTCTGGCTGACCATTCACCTGCCCGCGGCCGGTTTCTACGACGGCCAGGAAGCCTTCGAGCGAGTGGCCGGGGTGGTCCCCCAGTTCTTGCTCGCGGGTCTGGCCGGGTACGTGGTCGGCGAGTTCCTGAACTCGTTCGTACTGGTCAAGATGAAGGAACGCGCAGGTGAACGCCGTCTCTGGGCTCGTCTGATCGGCTCGACGGTGGTCGGCGAGTTCGCCGACACGCTGGTGTTCTGTTCGATCGCGGCGTCGGCCCTGGGCATTTCCACCTGGGGCGACTTCATCAACTACACGGTCATCGGATTCCTCTGGAAGACCCTCGTCGAGCTGATCGTGATGCCGGTGACCTACCTCGTTGTCGGGTGGCTGAAACGGGCCGAGCCGACCTATCAAGAAGCGCTCCGATCGGCGTCGGCCGACGGTGACGATGTGCTTTAGCTCTCATCGGCTGGTATCCTGTACTGATACACGGCTCCGCGAGGGGTCGTGTTGCTGCATTTAGAGCGCGCTCCACGCGCGCCGAGCAGTCCACATGCCCGGGTCGAGAATCGAGCCCGGGCGCGGACAACACAAAGGAGTGACCGATGACCGACACCCAGGTGACCTGGCTGACCCAAGAGTCGCACGACCGCCTCAAGAGCGAGCTCGACTCTTTGATCGCCAATCGTCCGGTCATTGCCGCGGAGATCAACGAGCGTCGCGAAGAGGGCGACCTCAAGGAGAACGGCGGCTACCACGCCGCTCGCGAAGAGCAGGGCCAGCAAGAGGCCCGCATCCGCCAGCTGCAAGAACTACTGAACAACGCCAAGGTGGGCGAGGCCCCGACCCAGTCGGGTGTCGCGCTCCCCGGCTCCGTCGTGACCGTCTACTACGACGGTGACGAAAAGGACACCGAGACCTTCCTCATCGCCACCCGCGAAGAAGGTGCACAGGGCGGCAACCTCGAAACCTACTCGCCCAGCTCGCCGCTGGGTTCGGCGCTCATCGACGCCAAGGTCGGCGAGACGCGCGAGTACACGGTGCCGTCGGGCGCGACCATCAAGGTGACCCTCGTCAGCGCGGAGCCCTACCACGGCTGATCGCTGACCCGTCGACACGGGTCACGGCAAGACACACAGAACTCCCACATACACACGAGATCTCATGTGTATGTGGGAGTTCTCTGTGTGCGGTGTCGGAACAGGTCCTCCCACGACGGCCACTGCCTTGTTGGCATAATCCCTGCATGCCCGACACAGCTCGCATCGGCGGCAAGCTCTCGCTGCTCCCCGGGGTGCAGACCCTGCTCACTTATGAACGCGGCTACCTGCGGGGCGATCTTGTTGCCGGAGCGGTTCTCACCGCGCTGCTGATCCCTGCCGGCATGGGCTACGCGGAGGTCGCAGGACTCCCGCCCGTGACCGGCCTCTATGCGACGATCATCCCGCTGATCGCCTACGCGATCGTCGGACCCTCGCGCATCCTCGTCCTCGGACCCGACTCGTCGCTCGCCCCGATCATCGCGGCCGCGATCATCCCGCTTGCCGCCCTCGACTCCGAGCGCATCGCACTGGCCGGAGTGCTGGCCATCGAGGTCGGCGTCATCCTCATCATCGGCGGCCTGCTGAAGCTCGGCTTCGTCACCGACCTGCTGTCCAAACCCATCCGGATCGGCTACCTCAACGGCATCGCCCTCGTCGTTCTGCTCAGTCAGCTACCCAAGCTGCTCGGCTTCAGCGTCGACGGAGAATCGATCGTCGACGAGGCCGTGAACATCGTGAAGGGCATCGCGAACGGCGAGATCGACTGGCTGGCCACCGCGATCGGCGTCATCTGCCTCGCCGTCATCTTGGGACTCAAACAGTGGCGCAAGACAATTCCGGGTGTGCTCATCGCGGTGGTCGGGGCGATCATCGCGGTGTGGGCCTTCGGCTGGGAAGACGACCTGTCGGTGGCCGGCGCCATGCCGCGCGGACTGCCGACACCGGCTCTCGGCGGAATCACGCTGAACGACGTCGTCGACCTCATCGTGCCCGCGGTCGGAATCGCCCTGATCGCGTTCGCCGACACCAGTGTCCTGTCAAGGACTTTCGCGGCCCGGGCCGGACAGAACGTGAACGGTAGTCAGGAGATGGCCGCGATCGGTGTGGCCAACGTGGCCAGCGGATTCCTGAGCGGCTTCGCGATCTCCGCGTCGTCGTCGAGGACGCCGGTCGCCGAGCAGGCGGGCGCCAAGAGTCAGGTCGCACCACTGTTCGGCGCACTGCTGATCGTGGCGTTCATCCTCGCGGCACCAGGCGTGACCGCATACCTGCCATCATCTGCTCTTGCCGCCGTGGTGATCTCGGCGGTGTTCTCGCTCATCGACATTCGCGGGGTTGTTTACCTGTTCCGGGTCAACCGGGTCGAGGGAATCCTGTCCGTGGCAGCCTTCGTCGGTGTCGCCGCCCTCGGTGTGCTCGACGGTATCCTGGTCGCGATCGGCCTGTCCTTCATCGCCTTCGTCAACCTCGCGTGGCGCCCCTATCGCACCGAACTCGGCCGGGTGCCCGGTCTGCGTGGCTACCACGACGTCACCCGCAACCCGACGGCGCAACGCATTCCCGGCGTGCTGATCCTCCGGTTCGACGCACCGCTGTTCTTCGCCAACGGCGGCATGTTCGACGATTACGTGCGCTCCGAGGTGGTGCAGAGCCAACAGGAAGGGCGTGAGGTACACACCGTGATCCTCGCGGCCGAACCGATCACCGAGATCGACGCCACCGCGGTCGACGAGCTCGTCGAACTCGATGATTATCTTCGCAGCAACAACATCACCCTTGTCTTCGCCGAGATGAAATCCCCTGTGCGCGATCAGCTGGCGCAATACGATCTCACGGTCGACGGTGAGCCACGATTCGACGACACACAGTTCGCGCCCACCACGGGAGCCAAGGTCGACGAGATCACCGGGTGCCTGCGCGGTGACATCTGAACCTCGGTGATCGGAAGTTTCCGCACTCCGAACGCCCGTGCCATTTTCCCCCTTGCCGCCGCTGGGATTCCCGCCCTAACTTGAGCGCCACCACAATCGCGCCACTCGGCCGGAAAGCTCAGGGGGAAAACACATCCGATGAAGCTCAACAGATTCGTGGCCATTGCCACCTTGGTGATCGCAGCCATGGGCGTCGCCAGCGGGACCACGCACGCAGCACCAAGAACGGAGGATGCCACGCACTGGAATGTCACACGTCACGGCCAGAATGTCGTGGTCGCCACCGACAACGGGACGCTGTCGCAGTCGAATGGCCAACTGCGCCTGCACAACCGGTCCGGACGCGTCGTCGAGACCGTTCCACTGATCGTGGCGGTCGACGACTATGCACATCCGGTCGTCGCACAGGTCACCGCCAAGAACGCAACCCTTCGGCTCGACACGAGCCCAGCACTTTCTCGCTTCCAGCCCGTGAAGCACAAGGCCGATCTACAGGCAGCCGTGTCCGGGGTTCGCGACAACATCACCTTGAGCGCCGCCATCGGTGGATACATCGGTGCGGCTTCGGGTTTGACCGTCGGCTGCATACTGGGCGCCGTCGCGGCCGGGGTGGTGTCGGCTCCCGCTGTACTACTGTTCGGCGCCGGACCGCTGGCCGGTTGCATCGGCGGCGCGCTGCTACTCGGAGCCGGCGCATCACTGGCCGGAACCGCGATCGGCGGCATCGGCGCAGCAATTGCCAACGCAGGACCGTTCATCCAGCTACTCAACCAGCCGAAGAAGAAGGACAAGTAGCCCGGACGCATCGGATCCCCTCGTCGTTCAGAGCCCCAGATACTCGAGCGCCGAGGGGATTCCGGTATACCTCACTCGCTCACCGCGCCAGCACGGACGCCGTGTACTTGGGCCGCCAGTTGTTGGTCAGCAGTGCACCGAAGTTGTCTTCACGGTTGTTGGTCGAGGTTCCCGAGTCCCGGACCGAGTAGATGAACGCCGGACCGCAATAGCCCGACACCGCGGCCGCCCGGAGCACGTCGACGATCTGGGTGGCCTGCTCGCGTTGGGAGACCATCTCATTCGATCCGAATCCGGGTGGCGGCGTCCGCGACCCGAGAGCAACCGGCTTGGTGGGGGCGCCCATCTCGGTCAGCCAGATCTTCTTGGCGCCGTCGCCGTTCGCGACCATCACCGCACGAATCTGGCGCGTCTCAGTCCACCCGTTCGGTGCGGCCCCGATGCCCTTCGGGAACACATAGGGATGCATCGCGGCAGCGTCGAAATAGCCTCTGGCACCTGCCGCATACATCCGGCGAACGAAGTCGACGGCACCAGCGGCCGGACTCAATCCTGCGGCCACCACCGTCGACGACGGCTGAACCGACTTGATCGCCCGGTAAGCGGCCTTGAGCAGTGCCGTGTATTGCGCGGGGTTCGCGGGTTGGAGCCCCCAGAAGATCGGGAGGTTCGGTTCGTTCCAGATCTCGTGCCGTGTGACGTCGGGATAGCGCTTGATGAACGCCTTCATGAAGTCGCCGAGTCTCGCCGGATTCGACGGTGGAGCGTAGATGGACCCGAGCGCGCCGCCCTGGCGTGCCCACGTCGGCACGGTCAGCACGATGGACAGCACCTTCAGATGGTGTCGCCGCGCGGCACCGATGACCCGATCCGGCATGGTCCAGTCGTAGCGGCCGCGGACCCGTTCGACGGTCCGCCAGTCGACCATCACCCGCAGCCACTGCGCGTCGGTCTTCGACACCGCTGCCAATTCACGCTCGAGATCGGCAGCACCGAGAAACAGCGTTGCCGCACCTTGCGAGAAGCCGTAGCCGGCGGCCGGCGTGCGGACCGCGGCCTGTGCCGACGTCGGAGTCACCGCGACCGCTCCACCCACCAGCGGCAATACCATCGCGGATATCACCACGATCACGTGACGGACCCTCGCTGAACGCATCGTGCCTCCCGACGTCGACGATGTCAGCGAGTCTATTCCGAGTCCGACTACGCGGCGTGGGAAATGCGCATCGACCCGTCAACGACACGAATCGCGTTGTGCTGCTGCGCGAGTCCGATCTTGGCCAGCAATGCGACACAGGGCAGCAGGTTGGCGTCGACGCCTGCCTCGGCGGATGCGGTGACGTCGAAGCAGGTCACTTCCGTCAAGGTCGAGGGCTTCCAACCGTCGCCGCGCAACCATTGCAGATCGCGACTACGAGTGAGCGGCGCCAGCACCAACCTGGCAGGCACGACGTCGGTGGCGGCCCGCTTGGTCCACCACAGCACGCCGTCGACGTCGACCTCCGGCATCTGCGGACCCGACGGCAACACCTCGCGCATCCTCATCGGGGACTTGTCGAAGACGACCATTCCTGTCGCACCGACCTGTGCCAGGCCCCGTGCATCGTCGGCGTCGACCTCGAGGGAGGCGAGTACGTCATTCACTGCGGCGGGCACCCAGACCGGCGCCAAGTCCTTCAACACGTCCACCGCACGGAGGGCATGCACAAAGGTGCCGCTGAGCAGCCGCTGGAGATCCTCGTCGTCGGCGTGTTTCTGCACCGCCCTGTCGAACTCGCTGTCACCCGGGCCCGAGCCGGAATCCTCGAGGTCCTCGATATCGAATTCCAGATCGAAGAGGCGTTGCTCGAGGATATGCAGGTACTGCAAGTACTCGTAGGCCAACGCAAAGTACGCCTCGCCCAGCTCGTCATGTATCCGCGGCAGGGCGCCGGCCAGCCACAGACGTGACCGTCGAGTCGAATGCGATCGTGTGCGATGTCGGTTTCCCATGCGCGCAACCGTAGGTCGGCGTCGGCCTGACGCCGCCGCAAATTCCACAGGCACGCTCGCGCCACCCACAGCGAATGCACAGCCTCGCCCAAGACCGTCCGTAACCTGCGGGTTCATCCTCGGAACATGAGAAGAATCCGCAACCCCCGCCCCGATGTGACACTGGTGGTCCTCGACGACGATGCCTCCGTCGCCGACCACGCGCGCACGCTGTTCGCCGCGCAAGCCCCGCTGGCCGTCGTCAGCGCCCACTACTCGCAAGTGGTTCCGTTCATGCTCGGCAACAACGGATACACCGTCGCGCTGGTCGCCGACGTCGACGACCCCAACCAGCTCGCCGAAGCCATCGCGATCACCGAACAACGACTCGGCACGGTTGCCGCTGTCGTCCGTTACGCCGCCGACCTCCCACACAGCGCACCGTCGGGAACCGTAGCCGCCTGATCAGGCAATACAGCTGCTGACAGCCGACGCAAGGCGACGCAAGCGCCACGACAGCGGCATCGGTCATCGTGGTGGCATGACAACAACCACGAGTACCGACCTGCCTGTGCAGACGTCGGCCGGCACCTCCGGTGACCTGGCGATCGACGCACACGGCCTGGTCAAGCACTTCGGATCGACCCGCGCCGTCAACGGCGTGGATCTGGCCGTACCCACCGGATCGGTGTACGGCGTGCTCGGCCCCAACGGAGCCGGGAAGACCACCACGGTGAGCATGCTCGCCACCCTCCTACGACCGGATGCCGGCACGGCCACGGTCTTCGGCCACGACATCGTCCGCGAACCCGTCGCGGTGCGTTCGCTCGTCGGCGTCACCGGGCAGTATGCGTCGGTCGACGAAGACCTCACCGCGACGCAGAACCTCGTCCTCTTCGCCCGGCTGCTCGGCTTCTCCCGCCCCGCGGCTCGTGCGCGATCCGAGGAACTGCTCGAACAGTTCGCGCTCACCGAGGCAGCCGACCGGCCATTGAAGAACTTCTCCGGCGGCATGCGACGACGCCTCGATCTGGCCGCCAGCCTCATCGACACTCCCCCACTGCTGTTCCTCGACGAGCCCACCACCGGCCTCGATCCCCGAACACGCGCCCAGATGTGGGACACCATCCGCGACCTCGTCGCTCGCGGGTCCACCGTGTTGCTCACCACCCAGTACCTCGACGAGGCAGACCAGCTCGCCGATCGCATCGCGGTCATCGACCACGGCGTCGTGATCGCCGACGGCACTGCCGACGAACTCAAGCAATCGATCGGCGCGAGCACGCTGCAACTCACCCCCGTCGACAAGTCCGACGCGGCACGGGTCTGTGAGATCACCGAGCAGGTTCTCGGTGAACAACCCACACTGTCCCCGGAGGCAGCCCGCATCACCGTCGGGCTGCATCGTTCCGACCTGGTGCCTGACGTCCTGATCGCCCTGCGCGAGAACAACATCGCCATCGACGAGATCACGGTGCAGAAGCCGAGTCTCGACGAGGTGTTCCTCACCATCACCGGCCAGCCGGCCGACACCGACGATTCCGATGAGGTGGCCCGATGACCACGATCACCCGCTCGCCCGCGCCCCGCGCGATCACCACGCGACCCGCACGCACCGAGACCAAGATCTCGGTCAGCCTCACCGAGGCTGTGCGCCAATCACTTTCGATGGCCTATCGCGGAGTCCTGAAGATCCGCCACAATCCCGAGCAACTGTTCGACGTCACGCTGCAGCCGATCATCTTCACCCTGATGTTCACCTACATCTTCGGTGGCGCCATCAGCGGTAACGTCCACGACTATCTGCCCGTCATCATTCCCGGCATCCTCGTGCAGACCGTGATCACCACCTCGATCGTGACCGGCACCCAGTTGCGCGAAGACATGGACAAGGGCGTGTTCGACCGCTTCCGCTCGCTACCGATTGCCCGGATCAGCCCACTGGCCGGGGCGCTGCTGGCGGACATGATCCGCTACCTGATCGCCACCACACTGACCATCGTCATGGGCATCATCATGGGCTGGCGGCCCGACTTCTGGGGCACCATCGCTGCAGCTGTGCTGGTGATCGTGTGCAGCTTCGCGATCTCCTGGATCTTCGCCCTCATGGGCTGCGTGATGAGCAAAGCCTCTGCCGTACAGGGAATCTCGATGCTGATCCTGTTCCCGCTCACCTTCATGTCCAACGCCTTCGTCCCGGTGGACACCATGCCCGGCTGGTTGCAGACGTTTGTGAACATCAACCCGATCAGCCACATCGTGACCGCTGTCCGCGAACTCACCGCCACCGGTCATGCCGGTATGCACGTGGTGTGGGCGCTCGTCGGTGCTGCCGTGATCACCGCGGTGTTCGCGCCGCTGGCCGTGCGTGCCTACATGCGCAACACCTGATCTGATCGGGCTTGCGCACTCCGTCGCGACGCCAGGATCGCTCGGACCTCGTCCAGCGCCTGGCGTCGCGACATCGTTCGTATCTCGTCCGACAGGTCGGCCCACTGATCCGACGACAGTCCGGAGACCTCGGCCAGCTGTGTGTGCACGTGGTGCAGCGACGCATAGTCTTGTCGCGCACCGAGAACCGCCGAGAGCGCGAGCAGTCGCGGACCGTCGGCCGACGTGGGCTCCGTGCGAGCAAGCACGTACCCGATGGCCATGGCCGACGCACCGGCCTGCGGCCGGTCGAACCAGCCCAGCGGGCCGTACATCGAGTGCAGACCGTCGGCGAGCACACTCACATACTCGCCTGCACATTGGCCGTCACCGGCACGCATCAGTCCGATCATCGCGGCCCCGATGAGCATCACCATGCCGGGATCCTCCGCGCCGAACGGGTGGTCACGGTCGATCAGCCGGACAGCCTGCGCGTAGGCGACTCGTGCGGATTCGACGTTGCCGCGCGCCAATTCGAGTTCCGCCGCACCGATCATCATTCCGCCGACGACCTCCGGATTGCCCTGCGGGTCGGGATCGCCCGGTCGCCAACCATCGGCGACGACTGCAAGTTCGGCGGCGGCTTCGTCGAGACGCCCATCCGCGACCAGGGCGGCCACCAGCGCCGATCGTGCCTGCAACTCGTCGTCGCGGGCCCCCAGTCGCGACAGCGCCTCGATCGCCTCGCGATAAAAAGGGATTCCCGACGACCACAGTGCCTGCTGCGCGTAGATGCCGGCGATCGAGGTCTGCGTCATCGCCGACATCCAGGTGTTGTGTTGTCCCTTTGCGAGTTCACGCAGCGCGAGTCCGTCAGACAGTGCACGGCCGAGATCACCGAAGTTCTCGTGTCCGTTCATCAGCGCCGACAACGCGACGACCCGCACCTGATCCGTCTCAGATCGCGCCGCCCGGACCATATAGCGCACGGCCGCAAACATATTGGGGCTCAGCACGCACGCCGACATCAGTTCGGTCGGCTCCTCGTAGTTGCGCTGCGGCCGATGCAGCCGGCGCAGATAGTAGCGGCCGGTGGCCACGCCGCGCAGGTTACGCCGCATCATCAGATGCGCCATCGAGGCGAGCACCGTGGCCTGCCACCTGCGACGCGTGTCGTCGTCGGGATCGGTTGGTGGAGGTGGCAACACGGCCATCAGCCGCCCACCCCAGGTCATCACCTCACCGTGCAAGCCGCGCGCCATCCAGAATCCGCCGAGCACCGGGAAGACCGTGACCATGGTGTCCACCGCCTCGGCGGCCCGATCAGGCGGCCCAGCGTGAACCGCTTCGGCACAGCCGCGCAACACCCAGACGAGGTTCTCGACGTCGGCGGCGATCCGGTCGAACAGTTGCTCGTCGACGCGACGCGCGTGCAGTTTCTCCACCTCGACCGCAAAGCGGCGCGCCCAGCGCCACATCGAGCGATCCACGGCATCCGATTCGGCCGCGACAAGCTTCTGCTCCCCGAATTCGCGCACCATCTCCAGCATCCGGTAGCGGATGTTCCCATCGGTTTCGACCACCGTCAGCAGCGATTGGTTCACCAGTGCAGCCAGCACGTCGACCAGGCGAAAACCGTCTTGCCCCAGCATTGTTGACGCCGTATCCACGGTGAATCCGCCGGGGAGCCGGCACAGACGACGCATCGCCGACTGCGCGCCGGAATCCAGGAGATCCCAGCTCCACTCGATGACGGCGTAGAGAGTGCGGTGCCGGTCGGGCGCGGTTCGGTCCGTACCTCGCAACAGGGCGAACCTTTCAGCGAGGCCTTCCGATATCTCCGAAACGCTCATCGTACGCACACGGGCAGCGGCGAGTTCGATTGCGAGCGGCAACCCGTCGAGATGTCCACACAACTCGGACACGTCGCGTCGGGACAGCCGCGCGTCCGGACGAATGGCCTGAGCCCGACGCTCGAAGAGTTCGACGGCGGATCCGCCCTCCCCGACATCGAGCACGGGGAGGAGATAGATCCGCTCGGCCGCCAGCATCAGCGGCGAGCGACTGGTGGTCAGTATCGACAGTTCCGGTTCTGCGGCAAGGAGATCGGCGGCGACGCGGGCACAGGCGTCGATGACCTGTTCACAGTTGTCGAGGATCACCACCGCCCGCTGACCGCGTACCGCGTCGACGAGCCGGTCGGCCAGATCACCCACAGCCAGCCGCGGACGGCCGCCACCGCCGAGCTCGGTCTCTCCCACGCCCAGGGTGGTCGCGATCGCCGCGACCACGTCGTCGTCGTTGCGGATCGGGGCGAGCGGCACGTAGAAGACGGGACGGCCCCCATCGGCCACGGTGCGGCCGACCCGTTGGGCGACACGGGTTTTGCCGACTCCACCCGGGCCCTGAACGGTGACGAGTCGATACCGGCCGAGCAGCCCGACGATGGTGGCGATGTCGTCGTCGCGCCCGATGAGTTCCGATACCTCGGTGCTCAGCCCGACGCTGCGGCCACGGCGCAGTGGCTTCGGGGCGGGGGTCTCGGCCGCGACCAGTTCCGCGTTCAGCGTGGCGATCTCGGGTCCGGGGTCCACACCGAGTTGCTCGGACAGTGCCCGACGCAGTCTCGCGAAGACGGCGAGCGCTTCGGGTACCCGCCCCTCACCGGCCAGCGCGCGCATCAGATCGACGTGCGCGGGTTCATCCAACGAGTCAGCGGCGCAACGCTTGTCGGCCAGCTCGCGTGCCAGTGCGTAATCACCGTCGGCCAACGCCAACGTGGTCCGACGCTGCTCGAGCACATCGCGGACCCGGCCGGCCCGTGTCCGCAGCTCGGCATCGAGGTCCGCCTCGCCGTCGTCGCCCAGATCGTCGCCGGGAACGCCCCGCCACCACGCCAGTGCCGCATCGAGATCCGCCGGGTCGGGTGACTGCGCGAGCTCGGCGACGATGTCGAGATCGGCACGGCAATCGGCGATGCGGTACCCGTTGCCGACACCTTCCAACCGGCCGTCGCCCAAGAGTGGCCGCAACCGAGAGATCTGCGTGTGCAGCGCCGACACCGGCGATTTGGGCGGTTTGTCGCCCCAGACATCGGCTATCAACCGTTCCGCGGAACGGATGCGACCGCCGGCCAACGCCAGGGCGACCAGCAGTCGGCGTGCGCGAACACCAGGGACCGGCGCCAAGCCCTCGGGACCGCCATCCACCGCACCCACAGCGACCGGCCCGAGCAGGCCGATCACTGTGTGGCTGGTGGTCGGATACACCCAGCAAGATTAGCGCCAACGCGGAACCTCCCCCGCCCTGGCGTGTATGACTGGACGCATGCCGCGCAGCTATCAACTCGAGCCCGTCGCCGACGTCGCATTCTTCGACGACGCGCCGATCACCTACCGCATCGACGTCAATCTGCCGGTGACGCCCGCCCGAGCGTGGTCGGAGCTCACCCGGCAGAACACTCTCGACTGGTGCCGGGCGATCAAGTCGATCGAGTTCACGTCGCCCGCTCCCTACGGTGTCGGAACCACCCGCAAGGCAGCCCTTCCCGGAGCCGGGCTGTCCGAACACTTCTTCGTGTGGGACGAAGATGCGTCAACGGGCAATTACCGCAACGCCTTCTACGCCACGACCATGTCGGCGCCCGGGGTGCGACGATTCGGCGAACTCACCCAGGTCGCTCCGGCCGACGTCGGCGCTCGCCTCGTGTGGCTGTTCGGCATAGAGCTGGGCAGCTCGGCGAAGCTGGTGAACGCATTCTCCGGACCGACCGCGTCGAAGGTGTTCAAGACGGTCGAAACGGACACGCTCCGGCACTTCGCGAACCTTTCCTCGCAGACCTGAACGCTCGGAATCTCTACTGATCCCTGAGGTTTCAGTTCATCAGCCCCACCGCTCCCTGAGGTGCTGGAGGCGCTAGCCGAGACCACCCGCCGACGTCGTCGGCGATCGTGGAGGTGGGAAGAGTGTCGTCGTCGAGCATGGACGCACGATCCGTTTGAAGTTGGGCCCGGAAGCCGGGCTCAACTTCCAACGGATCAATGGCCGGCCGACCACGTGGTTGCCATGAGTGCGCAGCACCGGCATTCTCGTCGGCGGCGCGAACCGGCGCCACAAAAGTAGGGGAAGAAACTTCTTCCCCTACCCTTCGAGTCCTCCCCCAGAAAATTCTCGCGGACGACTACGAACCCCGGGGAAAAAGTTCTTCCCCTAGATTTTGCGGGCACGACGCGGGCTCATTTCCGCAGGTCAGCGGCGCTGCTTCCCGAACTCTTCGGATCAGGCAGCGGAGATCCGGGGCCCAGATCTACCTTCCACGATCGAAGGGGTTGGTGAGACGACATTGTCGTCTCACCATCAGTACTCTTCGGATCAGCGGAAGCGACTACAGGTGCCCGCCGGCGGCCG